>NZ_JAGPXJ010000224.1:0-478 GCF_018070605.1 Streptomyces sp. B15 | reverse complement strand
GTCCTACCATACCCCGGCCGCCCCTCAATCCCATTTTGGCGCGAAACCATAATCGGTGAGACGGCCCTTCGGACTGGCCAGCGCGGCGATCCGGGTCATCTCGTCGTCCGAGAGCTCGAAATCGAAGATCTCGATGTTTTCCGACAGGCGTTCGACGCGCGAGGTGCGCGGGATCGCGGCGACATTCTGTTGCACCAGCCAGCGCAGGCAGATCTGTGCCGGTGTCTTGTGGTGGGCACGGCCGATCTCGCCAAGCGTCTGGTCGGACTTGATGCGGCCCCGGGCGATCGGGCTGTAGGCGACCAGCGCGAGACCGTGCTGGTCGCAGGCCGCCTTCACCTTCGCCTGGTCGAGATAGGGATGGTATTCGACCTGGTTGCAGACCAGCGGCTCCGGGCACAGCGCCACCGCCTCTTCGATGAGCGCCACCGTGAAGTTGGAGACGCCGATGTGGTGCGTCAGGCCCATGCGCTTGGCA
>NZ_JAGPXJ010000223.1:0-483 GCF_018070605.1 Streptomyces sp. B15 | reverse complement strand
CCAATGTACTGCCCGGCGATCTGCGTATTCCGAAACTCGGTATAGCGGAGATTACCTTCCCGCACCCCATAGGCCGCCAGGAAGTCGGTCTGCGTTGGTGCATCAGGGAAATCAACACCGCGCATGTATGCCGCGCTGGCATCGCGAACCCGGCTGTCGATACTGGTGCGATATTCCGCCTGCTGCTGCTTGCGAATTTGGTCAGCCTGGCGGAGGAAGGTTGCCTGCGCTTCAGGGGATGCCGCGTCGAAAGCTGCGTTGCCGGTATAACGTTTTGTGCTGGTCGGAAGCTGAGACAGGCCAATAGCCGCACTGACGCCGGTGGCGAGCTGCTGGTCGCTGTATGGCTGGCTACCGTTCTCATGCTGGATGATTGCAGCACACAGGGCCTTCAGCGTGTCAGGGTTTGATGCGTCAAGCTGCTGATCCGCAGTTACGCCGAGCTGAGCACATACTGCCTGAATGTAAGCATCGGTGTTGTTA
>NZ_JAGPXJ010000222.1:0-483 GCF_018070605.1 Streptomyces sp. B15 | reverse complement strand
CGGCAGAACTCGAAGTTCCGCCCCTCACCTCCGCACTCGGTCGACACCAGCAGGCTCGGGCCATCGGGCTGCCGGAAACGGGCAACCTCCGTGTCGCGGCGCGCCGGCGACAACTCCTCGTGGAAGGCCCCGGTGGCGAGCTGTGCGCGCTGGCTGAGGGCCGTACGCAGCATCTCCAGTGTTTCGCGGTGCGCGACGAAGACAAGCGTCTTCTCCCGCGCGTCACGCCAGCGCGGCGCCTGGGACAGCAGCCAGAGAAGGCGCGGATCGCCGGTGTCCATCGCATCGGCCTGCTGCCGCAGTAGGCGTTCCTCGGGTCCAAGTACAGAGCGAAGCGCCGCGCCTGACGCCAGCGCGCGGCGGACGCGATCGATCTTCAGGCGCCGCGCGACAGCGTCCGGCGCTGGTGCGCCTCGCAGCGTTGCCTCGACCGTGTGATGCATGCGCCAGCTCGCCGGATCGTCAAGCGCAATCGAGATACCC
>NZ_JAGPXJ010000024.1:0-92506 GCF_018070605.1 Streptomyces sp. B15 | reverse complement strand
CCCCAACAACGGGGAGGGGGCCCAAGGCTGGGCCCCTCACAGGCGGTGGGCGGCGCCGGTGGGGCTGGCGCCACGCGTATCCAGCAGAATCTGTGCCTTCGCCGCAAGCCCCTGCAAGTCATACACGCGATGGTTCTGCAACAGCAGAGTGAGGTCCGCCTCCGCGGCGGCCTCATAGAGCGCGTCCGCGCGGGGCACGGGCTGCCCCGCGACGCGCCACTGGTGGACGTACGGGTCGTGGTAGCTCAGCTGGGCGCCCAGTTCCTTGAGGCGTCCGGCGACCTCCCGGGCGGGGGAGCCCTCCTGGCTGGCGAGGTCGGGTTTGTAGGTGACGCCGAGCAGCAGGATCCGCGCGCCCCGCGCGGACTTGCCGTGCTCGTTGAGCAGCACGGCCGCGCGCTGTGAGACATAGCGCGGCATCCGTTCGTTGACCTCTTGTGCGAGTTCCACCATGCGGAGCGGATAGCCGAGCGAGCGGCTGTGGTACGAGAGGTAGTTGGGGTCGACGGGGATGCCGGGGCCGCCTACTCCCGGTCCCGGCCGGAAGGACTGGAAGCCGAACGGTTTGGTTTCCGCGCACCGCACCACGTCCCACAGGTCGATGCCCAAGTCATGGCAGAAGACGGCCATCTCGTTCATCAGTGCGATATTGATGTGCCGGTAGTTGGTCTCCAGCAGCTTGGTGGTCTCCGCCTCCCGGGGCCCGCGGGCGCGCACGACCTTGGTGAGCCGTCCGTAGAACGCGGCGGCCGCCTCCGTGCAGGCGGGGGTGAGGCCGCCGATGACCTTGGGGATGGCGGTGTAGCCGTGGGCGCGGTTGCCGGGGTCGACCCGGGTGGGTGAGCAGGCGAGGTGGAAGTCGCGGCCGGCGCGCAGCCCGGAGCCCTCTTCCAGCAGGGGCCGTACGACGTCCTCGGTGCAGCCGGGGTAGACGCTCGACTCGACGATGACGATGGTGCGCGGTCGCAGCTGTGCGGACAGGGTGCGGGCCGCGGTGCGGACCGCGCTCATATCGGGGGCACGGTTGGGTCCGAGTGCGGTGGGTGCGCAGATGACGGCGGTGCGGACCCGGCCGAGGACGGCCGGGTCGTTGCTGGCCCGGAAGCCTTTGGCGAGCATCCGCCGCACCTCGGCGGCGGTCAGCGGCGCGTCACCCGGGGGGCGGCCCGCGCCGATGTCGGCGACGGTCGCGTGGTCGGGGTCGTACCCGATGGTGCTGATTCCGTTCGCCGTGGCTGCCTGGGCGAGCGGCAGCCCCGAATGGGCGAGTCCCAGCACGGCGAGATCTGCGGGCATGACAGCGGTCTTCCCTTCCCCTTATCGTCCCGGTTCCGTCCCCGGGCAGCACCGGGAGTGGCGAGCGGCGCGCATTAAGGTTAAGAGCCCATATGACAGACAAGTCGGATTGCGCGCTCAGCACGGCCGACGATCGGCCAAAGTCGCGGGAATGGGGGACCATCGACAGGGGGACCACGGGGGCGGTGTCCGAGAACTGACGACAACCCGACGACAGGCACCAGGCGAGCACCAGTCGAGCATCAGCCGAGCAGCTTGGGAGGCAGCAGTGAGGACAGCGGCACTGGGACCGGAACAGCGCGCGGACGCGCTGGCGAGAATGGCCGAGACCGAACTCGATGTGCTGGTGGTCGGCGGCGGCATCGTCGGCGCGGGAACGGCGCTGGACGCGGTCACCCGCGGTCTGTCCACCGGTATCGTCGAGGCGCGCGACTGGGCTTCGGGCACCTCCAGCCGTTCCAGCAAGCTCATCCACGGCGGGTTGCGCTATCTGGAGATGCTGGATTTCGCACTGGTGCGCGAGGCGCTCAAGGAGCGCGGACTGCTGCTGGATCGGCTGGCGCCGCATCTGGTCAAGCCGGTGCCGTTCCTCTACCCCCTCCAGCACCGCGCCTGGGAGCGGCTGTACGCGGGCACGGGTGTGGCGATGTACGACGCGATGTCGGTCTCCTCCGGGCACGGCCGCGGGCTGCCGAGGCACCGTCACCTCTCTCGCCGTCATGCGCTCCGGGTGGCACCGGCGTTGAAGAAGGAAGCGCTCGTGGGTGCACTGCAGTACTACGACGCGCAGGTTGATGACGCGCGTTTCGTGGCGACCCTGGTGCGCACGGCGGCGGAGTACGGGGCGCTCGCGGCCAACCGCGCGCGGGTGGTCGGCTTCCTGCGGGAGGGTGAACGGGTCGTCGGGGCGCGGATCGAGGATCTGGAGCAGGGGGGCGAGTACGAGGTGCGGGCCCGTCAGGTCGTCAACGCGACCGGGGTGTGGACGGACGACACCCAGGGGCTGATCGCCGAGCGCGGCCAGTTCCACGTCCGCGCCTCCAAGGGCATCCACCTGGTGGTGCCCAAGGACCGCATCAACTCCACGACGGGGCTCATCCTCCGGACGGAGAAGAGCGTGCTGTTCGTCATCCCGTGGGGGCGGCACTGGATCATCGGCACCACGGACACCGACTGGGACCTGGACAAGGCGCACCCGGCGGCCTCGAGCGCGGATATCGACTATCTCCTCGACCACGTCAACTCGGTGCTGGCGGTGCCGCTGACCCGGGACGACGTGGAGGGTGTGTACGCCGGGCTGCGCCCGCTGCTGGCGGGGGAGTCGGAGGCGACGAGCAAGCTGTCGCGCGAGCACACGGTCGCCCACCCGGTGCCGGGTCTGGTCGTCATCGCGGGCGGCAAGTACACGACGTACCGGGTGATGGCCAAGGACGCGGTGGACGAGGCGGTGCACGGGCTCGACCACCGGGTCGCCGACTGTGTCACCGAACAGGTGCGGCTGGCCGGCGCCGAGGGTTACCACGCGCTGTGGAACGGGCGGGCGCGCCTGGCCCAGCGGGCCGGGCTGCATGTGGCACGGGTCGAGCATCTGCTGGGCCGCTACGGTTCGATGACCGAAGAGGTGCTGGATCTGATCGAGAAGGATCCCAAGCTGGGCGAGCCGTTGCCCGCTGCGGACGACTATCTCAAGGCGGAGGTCGTCTACGCGTGCACGCACGAGGGCGCCCGCCATCTGGACGATGTGCTGACGCGCCGAACGCGCATCTCCATCGAGACGTTCGACCGGGGCGCACGCAGCGCACGCGAGTGCGCGGAGCTGATGGCACCGGTGCTCGGCTGGGACTCGGACCAGGTGGACCGGGAGGTCGAGCACTACGAGAAGCGGGTCGAGGCCGAGCGCGAGTCCCAGTTGCAGCCCGACGACCAGACGGCCGACGCGGCGCGGCTGGGAGCGCCCGACATCGTGCCGGTGTAGCCGGTGCGGCCCCCTTACGGAGAGCCGCGCAGCGCGGGGGACCCGGCCGTGGGTCCCCCGTTGGACTGGTCATGCCCGCAAGGGCTGTTGGGCGTGTGAACCCGCGTGAGGAGTGGTGGGGCTGTGGTGTAACTGTGCCGCCCCCGTACACGTCTTGTCAGAGCGATGGTTCACAATGAAGGCTCTGCCGGGGGCGGGCTCTCACGCAGAGGGGACACAAGGGGATTCATGAGCGAGGACGCGGGACGGCTGGTAGGCGGGCGCTATCGGCTCGGGGGTGTCCTCGGGCGTGGCGGTATGGGCACCGTCTGGCGTGGCGAGGACGAAATCCTGGGCCGACGTGTCGCGGTGAAGGAGCTTCGGTTCCCCTCCAGCGTCGACGAGGAAGAGAAGCAGCGGCTCATCACCCGCACCCTGCGTGAGGCCAAGGCCATCGCGAGGATCCGCAGCGGCAGCGCCATCACCGTCTTCGACGTCGTCAACGAGGACAGCAGGCCCTGGATCGTCATGGAGCTGGTCGAAGGCCGCTCCCTCGCCGACAAGATCAAGAACGACGGGCCGCTGGAGCCGCAGCGCGCGGCGGAGGTCGGCCTCGCCATCCTCGACGTCCTGCGCGCCGCCCACCGCGAGGGCATCCTGCACCGCGACGTCAAGCCCTCCAACGTGCTGCTGGAGGACGGCACCGGACGTGTGGTCCTCACCGACTTCGGCATCGCCAAGGTCGAGGGCGACCCGTCCGTCACCTCCACCGGCATGCTGGTCGGCGCCCCCTCCTACATCTCCCCCGAGCGGGCCCGGGGCAAGCCGCCCGGCCCGCCCGCCGACCTGTGGTCGCTGGGCGGTCTGCTGTTCGCCGCCGTCGAGGGCCGTCCCCCCTACGACAAGGGCTCCGCGATCTCGACGCTGACGGCGGTGATGACCGAGCCCGTCCCCTACCCCGAACACGCGGGTGAGCTCAGCGAGGTCATCGCCGGTCTGCTGGTCAAGGACCCGGAGAAGCGGCTCGATGTGGACGGCGCCCGGCTGCTGCTGGAGCCGGTCGCCAACGGCCACAAGAGCCCGCCGGGGCGGGACGCCGACGGGCCGGCGGAGCGTACCTCCATCCTGCCCCCGGTGCCGTCCTCGTCCTCCGCCCCGGCCCCGTCGGGCTCCGCGTCCCCGGGGCGGAGCGGCGGCCCCGCCTACAGCTCCGGTACGACCGGCGGCAGGCGCAAGCGGCGCTCCGAGGGTTCCGGTTCCGGCGAGCGGCTGCGCGGGGCCTTCAAGTCCGTACGCAACGCGGCGGCTGCCGGCGGTGCCGGTGCGGCGGGTGCGAGCTCGGCCGGCGCAGCGGGCCGTACGGGCACCGGCTCCGGTTCCGGTTCCGGCTCCCGTTCGTCCTCTCCGTCGCGCGGCGAGGGCTCCGGCGGCGCCGCGTCCGGTGGCACCCGCTCGGGTCCCAGGCACGGAGGCGGCTCTGCGCAGGGCGCGGCCCCCTCCGCCGCCCGCGCCTCCGCGACGCCGCCGGCGCCCACGAGCCCGCCGCGCCCCTCGACGCCGCCCGCCTCCTCCCCGGGCCGGCACTCGGTCACGAAGGGCGACGGCGCGAGCGAGCGGGCCGGCGGCCGGGGTGTGGGTGCGACGGGTGCGGCAGCGGCCGGCTCGGGCGCCACCGGTACCGGTACCGGCACCGGGGCGACGACCGACTCGGGCCCGGGCACCGGCGGATCCGGCGGCGCACCGCTGCCGGTGCCGGGCACGGGAAGCGGTGGCAGGGCGCTGCCGCCGGAGAGCGGCGGCAGCGACGCGATCACCTCGTTGCGCGATCTGCGGGAGCTGCCCGAACTGCGCAAGGGCCTCTCACGGCGGACGCTGGCCATCGCGGCCGCGGCCGTGGTCGCCGTCATCCTCGTGATCGTGCTGATCGTGGCCAACCTCGGTGACGACTCGGGCGGTGGGGGCGGCAACGCCTCCAACGGCGGTTCCGCCGACACGAGCGCCGACGGTCAGGGCGGCGTCAGAGAGGGTGAGCAGGCCGACACCGGCGGGGCGGCCGAGGGGGACGGCAAGTCCTCCGGGGGCGGGCAGAACGACGAGTCCGGCGACGACGAGAAGGGCGACTCCGCGCTGCCCGACGGCTACGCCCCGGTCAAGGACGGCCGGTTCCACTTCTCCGTCGCACTGCCCGACGACTTCGAGCGTGCCGGGATAGCGGGCAAGAACTCCGGGCGCAAGTACGCCGCGTCCGGCGGTGGCTATCCGCGGATCCAGATCGACCACACCAGCAGCCCCGGGGCGGACGCGGTCGGTGCGTGGCGCAAGTTGGAGCCCGCGGTCAAGGGCTCCAGCCCCGGTTACAAGTCGCTGGGTATCAAGAAGGTCGAGTGGCGCGGCTACCCGACGGTCGCCGACTGGCAGTTCCTGCGCAAGGAGAACGGCAAGAAGGTCCACGCCCTCAACCGTGGCTTCAAGGTCGACGGTGCCAACGGCTACGCGATACTCATCACCTGCGAGGCGGACGCCTGGCAGGAGAAGGAGTGTGTGACGCTCCGGAAGACCGCGTTCAAGACGTTCAAGCCGCGCGCCTGACGGCCCGTCGACGGCGCACCGGGAGCCCGCGGGCACACACCCCGGCGCACACGCGCCGGGCACGCGCCTCACCGTGCGCGGACGGCCCACCGGGGCCGGACGCGTGCGACGCAGGTGTGTTCCGGGCGGCCGAGGCGCGGTGACGTAGCCGGTTCCCGGACGTATCGTGAAGGACGCGGATCGTCGCTGCGCGGATCGCAGCTGTCCGCGAGGAGGCGGAAAACTACAACGACAGTGGCGGTCTCGTGCGCGGTGGGGAGGGCGTCGTGGAGGAGAACGCGGGATACGCGGGTCGGCTGTTGGCCGAGCGCTACCGCCTGCCCGTGCCGCCCGCCGACGCGTACGAACTCGCCGAGTCCCTGGCCTGGGACGTGGCCAGCGGGCAGGAAGTCTTCGTCCGCCAGGTGCCGTTGCCCGAGGTCGTCGAGGCCGAGATGGTCGACGACGGTTACGGCGCCCCCGGTCGGGGCCCCGGCGGTGGACCGCACGGCAGCGCCGGGCGGGCGACCCGGCGCCCGGCGGACCCCGCGGTGCGCAGGGCCATGGAGGCGGCCGTCGCCGCGGCGCAGCTGCCCGACCATCCCCGGCTCGACCAGGTCTTCGACGTCTTCGTCGAGGACGACGGGCTGTGGGTGGTGAGCGAGTTGGTGCCCGCCAGACCTCTCGCCACGCTGCTGGCCGACCGGCCGCTGGGCGCCCACCGCGCCGCCGAGATCGCCGCCGATGTGCTGGCCGCACTGCGTGTCGTGCACGCGCACGGCTGGGTGCACCGCAACATCACCGCTCGCACCGTACTCATCTGCGAGGACGGGCACGCGGTGCTGACCGGCCTCGCGGTGGGGGCGGCCGAGGAGGCGCTGTGCGGCTACGATCCGCTGCCTCCGCCCCCTCCGCACATCCCCGGGGCGGGTCCGGACGGGGGACCCGAGTCCGGGGCCGGGCCGGAGGCAGGCCCCGAGCTCCGGCCCGGGAGCGGCGTGGCCGCGGGCGAACCGGCGCCCGCGACCTGGACCGGACACCGGCTGCCCGAGGGCTTCACCGCCCGCGAGGACGGCTCGTATGTGCCGGGGCGGGACGGAGGACACCACGAACACCACCCCGGCGTACGTCCGGCCGGTGGCCAGGAGCGGCGCAGGGGCATCTTCGGCTTCGAGGGCATCGAGCCGGAGGAGGACGTACGTGGGCCGCGCGGACAGGGCCCCTCCGGCCGTGACGGCCTCCCCGACGAGGTCTCGGCGCGGGCCGCGCGGCGTGGCGCGATAGCCGCGTACCGCGAGGGCGCCCAGCGGGCCGCCGCCGATACCCGGGACGCCGGGCGCCCCCAGGAGGGGCGGGACGAGGGGCTCCGGAGCCAGGCTGCCGCCGACTGGTGGTCCACGAGCCCGGCCGACGGCGTGGCAGGCCGAGGCGCCGCGGGCAGGCGCGGGCCGCGGCACGCCCTCGACGACGACGTGCGCTGGCTGCCGTCCGACGAGGACGAGGTGCTGCCCGACGCGCTGCCCGACGGCGATGTGCGCGGGGTCGGGCGCGAGGAGATCTACGGTCCGCACGCGGCGGGCCCGTACGGCGCGCCGCTGCCGTACGGCCACCGGCCCGGCACCGGGGCGGAAACCGGCACCGGCCAGGACGCAGCCGCAGGAGCAGGCGCAGAAGCAGGCGCAGACGCCGCCGCCGTTGTCCCCGGCGGCGGCGAGGCAGCGTACGGGGAACCGGACGACGGCCCCTGGGGCGCTACGGCAGCGTACGAGGAGCCGGACGAGGGCCCCTGGGGCGGTGCGGAGGCGTCGGCCGGCCGCTATCGAGGGCCCGCCACGGCGCTGGCGGCGGAGCGGGCCCGGCACGCTCGGATGACGGTCGTCGGTCCGGTCACCGAGCGCTGGGCACCGGAGCAGGCGGGGCCCGTGTACGAGAACTGGCGGCTGGCGCCGCCCGTCGGCCCGGCCGCCGACCTGTGGTCGCTGGGCGTGCTGCTCTTCCGTGTCGTGCAGGGCCACGCGCCCTACCCCGAGGACAGCGCCGCCGAGTTGGTGCAGATGGTGTGCGCGGAGCCGCCCGCGTTCGCGGAGGACTGCGGGCCGCTGCGTCCGGTGGTCGAGTCGCTGATGCGCCAGGATCCCACCGAGCGGCCGGACGTCGAGGAGCTGCGGGGCTGGCTGCGTTCGATCATCCGCTCGGCGCCGGAGCCGGACGTGGGGCTGCGGACCGTCACGGCGCCGCTCACTCCGGACGCCGGTGGCCCGGCCGACCCGCATCGGCTGCCGATCGTGCGGCGGCGCGGCGAGCTGGTGCGCAGACGGCGGCGGGCGAAGCGGGCGGCCGGCGCGGGCCGGACACCGCGCCGCGAACCGGAGCAGCAGCCGCGGGTCGAGCCCGTGCAGGTCGAACACCCCGAGCCGGTGCAGCGGCACCGCGGTCCGAACCGCGGTGGTGGCCCACGGCGGCTGGGGCTGCTGGTACTGGTTCTGATACTGCTCGGCATGGCGGCGGCGGTGGCGTTCGTCGTGCTGTTCCTGCCGGACAACGAGGGCGGGAAGGGCGCCCGGAAGGGCTCGGTCGTGGTGCCCGAGGAGCACAAGCCCGAACCGGCGCCGAAGCCGACGGGCGAGGGCAGGCCCGACGGCAAGTCCGACGGCAAGTCCGGCGGCGAGAAGAGCGGCGAGCCCGGCGACAAGGGCGCGGGAAGCGACCGCGGCGACGAGAGCGGCGAGGCCCCCGAGGGCTACCGGATCAGCCGCGACCCCGCCGGGTTCCGGATCGCCGTGCCCAAGGGGTGGGACCGCCGTCCCGTCGACGGGCGCGGACAGGTGCGCTATTCCCCGGGAGGGTCCCCGGGCGGCGGGGTCGAGATGGTGCTGGCCAACGGCCGGGACAGCACGGGGGAGTTCGGCAAGGACCCGATGGCCTACCAGGGCGAGAAGGAGCCGGAGCTGTCGGCCTACCGCGCCTCCGACTGGGCGAGCACGCGCGGGCTGCGGCGTATCGACGTGGGCGACACGGCGATGGCGGAGGGCACCTTCAGCTGGCGCGAGGACGGCGGGCGTCAGATGTACGCCCGCAACCGGGCGATGATCCTGGACGGGCGCTACCACGTGCTGCTCGTAGTCGGCTCCGAGGGCCGGAAAGCGCAGATAGACCGGCATTTCGAGGCGGTCGCCGACACCTACCGCGTCACCCGGGCGCGTTGACGTCACAGCTTCGTGAACGAACTGGCGACCGCGCTGCCGGTGGGTAATGGTGGGTGCATGACGAACGAGGGGGACCGGTTGGACGAGTCGACCAGCTACGGGCTGCGACCGCCCGTCGCCGCACACCCCGGGGGGCAGCCGCCCGCCGGAGTGCCGCAGCAGTCGTCGCCGCCGTCCCCGCGCTCCGCGCCGTTCTCCCCGCCCTCGGGTGCTCCCCGGCCGTCGGCGCCCGGTGCGTACGAGCCGACGGAGGTCGCCGTGCCCCCTCGGCCGGGGCCGGCGGCGACCCGGGCTCCGGGCGGCTGATCGGCGGCCGCTACCGCCTCACGGCCGGGCTGGGGCACGGCGGTATGGGCACCGTGTGGCGGGCCCACGACGAGGTGGTCGACCGGGACGTGGCGGTAAGGAGCCGCGGTTGCCCGACCATCTCTCCCGGCGCGAGCGCGAGACGATGTACACACGGATGCGGCGTGAGGCGCATACCGCCGCGCGGATCGACCACCCCTCCGTGGTGACCATCCATGACGTGGTCGTGGAGGACGAGCAGCCGTGAATCGTCATGGAGCTGGTCCAGGGGCGGTCGCTGGCCGATGTGCTGAACGAGGGCACCCTCGATGTGCGCGAGGCCGCCCGGATCGGGCTCGCCGTGGCGGGCGCGCTGGACGCCGCGCACGAGAAGGGAGTGCTGCACCGTGATGTGAAGCCGGACAACGTCCTGCTCGGCCGCTACGACCGGGTGGTGCTCACCGACTTCGGCATCGCGCAGGTGCAGGGCGAACAGGGGCTCACGGAGGCGGGGGCGTTCGTCGGCTCGCCGGAGTTCGTGGCGCCCGAGCGGGTGCTGGGGCAGCGGCCGGGTCCCGAGTCGGACCTGTGGTCGCTCGGCGTCGTGCTGTACGCGGCGGTCGAGGGCGTCTCGCCGTTCCGCCGCTCCAACTCACCCGCCACTTTGCAGGCGGTGCTCTCCGCCGAACCTCAGCGCCCGGCGCGCGCTGAGCGGGTCCGGCGCCTTCGGGATGCTGCTCACCCGGTTGCTGAGCAAGGAGCCTGCGCTGCGTCCGGACGCGGCGGAGGTACGGCAGACCCTCGCGGATGTGGCCCGTCCGCCGCAGGCCGCCCGGCCGGTGCCGGGTCCGGAGGGGGGTAGTGCTCTCGTCCGGGTGCTGCGCGGCTTGGGCGGCAAGCTGCGCACCAGTCGCGGCTGGCAGTTCGGCACGGGCGGCGTGGTGCTCGCGATCGTCGCGGCACTCGCGCTGTTCTTCGTCTCCACCGCCGACCAGGCGCCGGAGGGCTACACGACGCGGAACGAGGACGCGCGGGTGCGGGCGTCGCTCGCGGTGCCGGAGGCGTACAAGCGCAGCGCGAACGAGGACGAGGTGGCCTTCACCGATCCGGGGAACGTCGTCTCCCTCAAGCTGAGCCGCGGCAACAAGGACGTCAAGGAGAACTCTCTCTCCTGGAGGCCAATTTCTGGAAGGGCTTCTACGAGGACGGCGCCGAGGAGGGCTACGACGAGACGATGCTGGAGGTGGAGTCGCGGGTCACCGAGGCGAAGCAGCAGGGCGAGGACGCGGCGGAGGTGTCCACCACCTACCGGCCCAAGACGGATGTCGGGGATCCCGAGGCGCCCATGAAGTTCCGGCACGAGCTGGTCTACGTCAACGACGACGGTGTCCGCTGGCGGCTGTATGTGGACATGCCCGCCAAGGGCACGTCGCGCGAGGACGGCGAGGCCGTCTACCAGGAGGCGAAGGAGTCCCTCAAGATCAATGATCTGTAAGGAACCGTCGGCCGCTCTCCGCTCTGCCAGCAATCACTGGCAGATTCCGTGAAAAGCGGTTACCGCTGGGTATACGAGCCCGCGCCCGTGGTCGTACGCTCACTCGCATGACGGACTCGCAGGACAGCACCCGCCCCACGTCGAGCACTGCGCAGGCCCCCGGCAATCCGGTGGCCGCCGCCCCCGAGAAGGCCCGGACCGCGGCCGAGGTGGTCACTCCCGCACTCGTCGCCGCGCTGACCCGTGACGTGGTGGGCAGTGGCAAGACCAGCAGCCGTTCCCCCTTCACGGGGGAGGTGCTGGCGGAGCTGCCCGAGTCCACCCCGGAGGACGTCGCCACCGCCTTCGAGGAGGCCCGCACGGCCCAGCGCGACTGGGCGGCCACTTCGGTACGGCAGCGCGCCGCGATCCTGCTGCGCTTCCACGACCTGGTGCTGGCCCGCCAGTCGGAGGTCCTGGACCTCATCCAGCTGGAGACCGGCAAGGCCCGGCTGCACGCGCACGAGGAAGTCCAGGCGGTCGCCGTCGCCGCCCGCCACTACGGCCGCAAGGCTCCCTCCTATCTGCGGCCCAAGCGGCACACCGGCGCGATACCCGCACTGACCAAGGTCACCGAGCTGCGCCACCCGCGCGGAGTCGTCGGGCAGATCGCCCCCTGGAACTACCCCTTCGAGCTGTCCGTCGGGGACGCGCTGCCGGCCTTCGCGGCGGGCAACGCCGTCGTGATGAAGCCCGACACACAGACCGCGCTGACCGCGCTGTGGGCACGCGATTTGCTGATCGAGGCCGGACTGCCCGCCGACGTGTGGCAGGTCGTACTCGGCGAGGGCCCGGTGATCGGCCCCGAGGTCACCGACCGGGGCGACTACATCTCCTTCACCGGCTCCACCCGCACCGGACGGGAGGTCGCCAGGCGTGCCGCGGCCCGCCTGGTGGGCTGCTCACTGGAACTGGGCGGCAAGAACGCGATGCTCGTCCTGGAGGACGCCGACCTCGACAAGGCCGCGGCGGGCGCGGTACGCGGCGCGTTCTCCTCCGCCGGGCAGCTGTGCATCTCCATCGAGCGGCTGTACGTCCACGAGTCCGTCGCCGACGCCTTCCTGGAACGCTTCGTGGCCCGCACCCGGGCCCTGCGGCTGGGCGCCTCGCTGGCCTACGGCGCCGACATGGGCTCCCTCGTCTCCGAGCGGCAGTTGCGCACCGTCGAGCAGCATGTGGCGGACGCCGTCGACAAGGGGGCCACCGTGCTGGCGGGCGGCAGGCCGCGCCCCGACATCGGTCCGCTGTTCTACGAGCCCACCGTGCTGGAGGGCGTCGAGCCGGCGATGGCCGTCTGCGGTGAGGAGACCTTCGGTCCCGTCGTCTCCGTCTATCGCTTCTGTGACGTCGAACAGGCCGTCGAGCTCGCCAACGCGACCTCCTACGGGCTCAACTCCAGCGTGTGGAGCGGCAACGGCCGCCGGGCGCGCCAGATCGCGGCCCGGCTGCGCACCGGCACCGTCAACGTCAACGAGGGCTACGCCTCCGCCTACGGCAGCGCCCAGGCACCGATGGGCGGCATGGGCGACTCCGGACTCGGCCGCCGGCACGGCTCGGAGGGCATCCTCAAGTACACCGAGCCGCAGACGGTGGCGCATCAGCGGGTGCTGCCCATGGCCCCGTCGCTGGGCATGAGCGACGAGGCGTACGCCGCCTTCATGTCCCGCTCCCTCAAGGCGCTGAAGGCGCTCCGCTTCCGCTGAACCGTCCACCCCTCGGCCGTTGCCCCCGCGTACGGGGCCCCTTCCGCACCGTCACCGCAGAACCGGAGGTACTCGTGTCCCTACCCAACCCTGCTCGAAAGCGGTCGGACGCAGACCCGTTCGACTACGACGTGCTGGTGGTCGGCTCCGGTTTCGGCGGCGCGGTCTCGGCGCTGCGGCTGGCCGAGAAGGGCTACCGGGTGTGCGTGCTCGAAGCCGGCCGGCGCTTCACCCGCGAGGAGTTGCCCAAGACCTCCTGGGACCTGAAGAACTTCCTGTGGGCGCCCTCCCTCGGGCTCTACGGCATCCAGCGCATCCACCTCCTCGCCAACGTCATGATCCTCGCGGGCGCCGGGGTGGGCGGCGGCTCGCTCAACTACGCCAACACCCTCTACGTGCCCCCGAAGCCGTTCTTCGAGGACCGCCAGTGGGGCCACATCACCGACTGGCGGGACGAACTCGCGCCCTACTACGACCAGGCCAAACGGATGCTCGGCGTCCGCCTCAACCCGACCACCACGCCCTCCGACGTCCATCTGAAGGCCGCCGCCGACCGTCTCGGCTACGGCGACACCTTCCATCTCGCGCCCGTCGGCGTCTTCTTCGGCGACGGCAAGGACGCGGACGGCACGGTGCGCACGACCGCGGGCGAGACCGTCCCCGACCCGTACTTCGGCGGCGCGGGCCCCGACCGCACCGCCTGTGTGGAGTGCGGCGAGTGCATGACCGGCTGCCGCCGGGGCGCCAAGAACACCCTCAACGAGAACTACCTCCACCTCGCCGAGCGGTCCGGTGCCGAGATCCGCCCGCTGACCACCGTCGTGGGCCTGAGGGAGCGCACCCCGGGCAGGGAGGCGGACGGCTACGAAGTGCTGACCGTACGCACCGACAAGTCCGCCGGCGGCAGGCGGTACGGCAACCGGCGCGGCGCCAGGCCGCACATCCTGCGGGCCCGGCACGTCGTACTGGCCGCCGGCACCTACGGCACCCAGAAACTGCTGCACCGGGTCAAGGACGCCGGTACCCTCCCCCGGCTCTCGCCCCGGCTGGGGGAGCTGACCCGCACCAACTCCGAAGCACTGGTGGGCGCGCAGACCGTGCCGCGCAGGTACCGCAAGAAGTGGGGCGAGGAGGCCGGACCCGACTTCACCAAGGGCGTCGCCATCACCTCCTCCGTACACCCCAACGCCAACACCCACATCGAACCGGTGCGCTACGGCAAGGGCTCCAACTCCATGAGCGCCCTGACCACCCTCCAGGTGCGGCAGCACACCCTGCTGCCGCGCGCGCTCGCCCATGTCTTCACCTGCCTGCGGCACCCGGCGCTCTTCCTGCGGTCGCTGTCCGCGCGCAAGTGGTCCGAGCGCATCATCATCGGTCTGGTCATGCAGACCCTCGACAACTCGCTGACCACCTACCGCAAGGACAAGGGACTCGGCAAAGGCATGCTCACCGCCCGGCAGGGACACGGCGCACCCAACCCGGTGCACATCCCCGAGAGCGCCGAGGCCGCGAGCGCGCTGGCCGAGGAGATCAACGGCTTCGCCGGCACCAACATCGGCGAGCTGATGGGCACCCCCTTGACCGCCCACTTCCTCGGCGGCTGCCCCATCGGCGACAGCCCCGAACACGGGGTCATCGACCCGTACCACCGGCTGTACGGGCACTCGGGCATCCATGTGGTCGACGGCTCCGCCGTCTCCGCCAACCTGGGCGTCAATCCTTCCCTGACCATCACCGCGCAGGCCGAGCGCGCCATGTCGTTCTGGCCGAACAAGGGGGAGGCGGACCCGCGTCCCGCGCAGGACGCCGCGTACCAGCGGCTGGAGCCGGTGGCCCCCGCCCGGCCCGCCGTGCCCGAGAGCGCCTTCGGGGCGCTGCGACTGCCGATCGTGTCGGTGTCGCACGGCGAGCGGGCCGCCGAGGCGGCCGAGGAGGCGGCCGAAGAAGCTGCTGAGAAGGTCGCTGAGCAGGTCGCTGAGCAGGCCGTGGAAGGTATCCGGACGAGGGCGGAAGGCGCGCCCGAGAGGGCATGAGCGCGGCACGACGAAGGGCCCCGGGCGCCGACCGGGTGGATGGCGGCAGCCGCGGGGCCCTCGGGCCAGCACCGGCGTCAGGGCAGCGCCTGTGCTGAGGCGGCGCCGGGGGGAAGCGCCGCCGAATTGGTCGAACCAATGGCGGAACTCCGCCACGGTCCACCAACTGGCCGTGTGGTCAGGTGGTTTGGTGCGTGGTTCTCTGCATCGTGCTGGATCCGCCGCACCCCGCGCAACCATTTCGACGCAGAGGGATTCCCAGGTTCTGGCAAAGATCTCGTGCGGGCCCGGTGCGCGGGAGAGCCGCGGAGCGGCCGGCCCAGAGCGTCCCCGGGACCGGCCGCTGTCGTGACCGGGCTGCTGTCCCCTGCCGTCCGGTCACAGCACCGGAGCGAGGTCCCACGACACCCGGCGTCTCCCCTCCCGGGGAGGACGGGTGTCTCATCGCTCCGGTGACGCCGCCCCGCTCGCCACCGGGCGCCCGGCGGAGATCAGGGACACCGGGTCCAACGAAGGCCCCGCAGGGCGGTCACGCGCCGTACGGGTGAGGGCCCTCTCTCCGGTTCCGGGGAGCCGGTGGTGCCGGTCCGGGGAGGGGCGCTGCCGGTTCCGGGTGCGCAGGAGCGGGCCTGGCCCGCAGGAGCGGACCTGGCCTAATGACCTCGGCACAGCCGCAGGAGCGTGCGGGCCAGCTCGCGGCCCGGTGCGCCGAGCTCGCAGCTGTAGTGATCGAGGATCTCCAGCTCCCGTGCCAGATGCACTCGCCGCCCGCCCGACTCGATCCGCGTCTGCTGAATGGTCTCGGACAGTTCCATCCGGTCGCGTACGAGAGCGATCAGGCGGGCGTCGAGCGCGTCGATGCGGCTGCGCCGGTCGGCGATCACCGCCTCCGGCTCCACGGCGGTCTCGGTGCTCGTACCGGTCGTCATCGGGGTCATCCGGGTGTGCTCCTCGTCTTGGGGAGCCCGCGGTCCGTCGGACCCGGCGGCGGACACACACGGGCGCCCCGGGCCTGACCGGCCCGGGGCGCCTGGGGAAGTTCGTATGTGGCTTCTCTCACACAGAACGACGACCATGGCAGCCGGCCGGGCCGGTGCCATAGGTAAACCACGTGTTCTGCGTGAGCATGCGCCCAGTATGCCACCGCGTCGGCTGTGGGATCGGCCGCCCAGGGGCACCGTTATCATCGGAGGTGAATCCCCCGCTTCACCGCCGAACCGCCGAAAGGCATCAGCTTCGTGGCTTCCAACCCGTCCGAGAGCACTCCGGACACCGTTCTCGTCGTCGACTTCGGCGCGCAGTACGCCCAGCTCATCGCGCGTCGGGTGCGCGAGGCGCGGGTGTACAGCGAGATCGTGCCGTCGACCATGCCGGTCGCCGAGATGCTCGCCAAGAACCCGAAGGCGATCATCCTGTCCGGCGGCCCCTCGTCCGTCTACACCCAGGGCGCGCCCTCCCTCGACCGCGAGCTGTTCGAGGCCGGTGTCCCGGTCCTGGGCATCTGCTACGGCTTCCAGCTGATGGCGACGACGCTGGGCGGCACGGTCGACAACACCGGCAGCCGGGAGTACGGCCGCACCCAGCTGACCGTCGCCAAGGCGTCCTCCACGCTGTTCGAGGGCACCCCGAGCGAGCAGCAGGTGTGGATGTCGCACGGCGACGCCTGCTCGGCGGCGCCGGAGGGCTTCACCGTCACGGCCTCCACGGAGCTGGTGCCGGTCGCAGCGTTCGAGGACGACGGGCGGAAGCTGTACGGCATCCAGCACCACCCCGAGGTGATGCACTCCACCTTCGGCCAGCAGGTGCTGGAGCACTTCCTGTACCGGGGCGCCGGGCTCTCCCCGTCCTGGACGACGGCGAGCATCGTCGACGAGCAGGTGGCGGCCATCGGTGCGCAGGTCGGCGGCAAGCGCGCCATCTGCGGGCTGTCCGGCGGGGTGGACTCGGCGGTGGCCGCAGCGCTCGTCCAGCGGGCCATCGGCGATCAGCTGACCTGTGTGTACGTCGACCACGGGCTGATGCGCAAGGGCGAGACCGAGCAGGTCGAGAAGGACTTCGTGGCGGCGACCGGCGTGCAGCTGAAGGTCGTGGACGCCGCCGACCGCTTCATCGACGCGCTGGCGGGGGTGTCGGACCCGGAGCAGAAGCGCAAGATCATCGGTCGGGAGTTCATCCGGGTCTTCGAGACCGCGCAGGCCGAGCTGGTCGCGGAGGCCGGCGCGGCGGGCGAGGACGTCGCCTTCCTCGTCCAGGGCACGCTCTACCCGGACGTGGTGGAGTCCGGCGGCGGCACCGGCGCGGCCAACATCAAGTCGCACCACAACGTGGGCGGCCTCCCCGAGGACCTCGAATTCGAGCTGGTCGAGCCGCTGCGCAAGCTGTTCAAGGACGAGGTGCGGATGGTCGGGCAGGAGCTCGGCCTGCCGGAGGAGATCGTCCAGCGCCAGCCGTTCCCCGGTCCGGGGCTGGGCATCCGGATCGTCGGCGAGGTCACCCGTGAGCGGCTGGACCTGCTGCGGGAGGCGGACGCCATCGCCCGCGAGGAGCTGACGGCCGCGGGGCTCGACCGGGACATCTGGCAGTGCCCGGTGGTGCTGCTCGCGGACGTGCGCAGCGTCGGCGTACAGGGCGACGCCCGTACCTACGGGCACCCGGTGGTGCTGCGTCCGGTCTCCTCGGAGGACGCGATGACGGCCGACTGGTCGCGGCTGCCCTACGACGTGCTGGCCCGTATCTCGACGCGGATCACCAACGAGGTCGCCGAGATCAACCGCGTCACGCTGGATGTCACCAGCAAGCCCCCGGGGACCATCGAGTGGGAGTGAGCCGCGCGTCGAGCTCCCGCTGAGCAGTCCGCCGGGTGCCCCGCGCCCCTGCCCCCGCTCCGCCCGGAGCGGGGCCAGGATCGCGGGGCACACGTGTGTTCGGGCCGGGTACGGGGCTGGGATACGGTGCCGTGGTGTCGGATGCGGAGGAGCAGCAGCAACAGACGGACGAGGACGAGCGGCGCGAGCGGTGGCTCGTCCTCCAGGAGCGCACGGACCGGCGCCGTCGCCGTACGAGGATCGCCGTGTGGTGCGGCCTCGGCGTGCTGGTGCTCGGCGGCGCGGGATGGGCCGTCACGCCCACCGTCAAGGACAGTGTGATCACATCCGGCGCCTGCGACGGCGCGTTGCCCGACGGCACCATGGACACCTTGCGCAACACCACCGGCCACGCCGACGGGCATCTGACCGAGTCCCGCAGCGAACTCGACGGTGACCTGGGGCGCTACAGCTGCGAAGTGGCGAACGAGGAGGGCGAACGGGTCCTCGAAGTCCACGTCTACAGCCGCCGCGACGACATCGACCGCGAACTGATACGGGAGTTCCGGGACGACGGAGTGCACCCGACGTCCGCGCTCCCCGGCGGCCTCCCGGGCTTCGAGTCCCGGCTGGCCGGGCTGACGCTGCTGCCCCGCTGCCCCGGCCGCGGCGAGGACGCGGCCGGAAACCCGGGCCGGCTCCTGGTGGATGTGCTGGCCGGACACCGCTCCGAGCCGCATCAGTTGGTCCGCGCGGGCGCCGCCGTCGCCAACAAGGCGGCCGAGAAGCTCGGTTGCGACACCGACCCGCTGTCCGTCCCGGCGAAGGAGACCGAGCAGCAGGTGCCCGAGTCCGTACCGTCCGCCCGCGCGGCCGGCACCACGTGTGCGGCGCTCGCCCGCGGCCCGTTCCGGGATACGGGCTGGTCCGTCGATCTGCGTATCCCCAAGGGCCCGGCCCCGCTGACCAGTTGCACGGTGCGGCCGTCCGGCAAGGACGAGGACGGCGAACCGCACCGCCCGGTGCTCTCGCTGCACGCGCTGTACGGCGAGTGGACGCAGCGGGTGATGCTGGGGCAGGCCCGGCACCACGGCGCGCGCACGGACGAGGAGCGGGTCGGGCCGTGGCTCACCGACGAGAGCGGTTGGGCCATGGCCCGGTGCGACGGCCGGCCGGCGGGCTTCAAGATCTCCGTCAGCCGGCCGGACCAGGAGACGGACTCCTACTCCGAGGACAAGACCCTCAGCCGCAAGCAGCTCGACCGGACCGGGCTGCGCAAGATGCTCGCCTCCTTCGCCGAGCGGGAGAGCGCGGAGCGCGGCTGTACGGGGCTGCGGCTGCCCGCCGCCGACTGATCCGCCGCCGGCTCGTCCGCCGCCGACCGGTCCGCCGCCGGGTCACAGCAGGTTGAGGGCGTTGGCATAGCGGGCGTCCAGCTGCCCGCGGAGCCGTTCGGCCCGGCCCTCGGGTATGCCGCGCTCCCGCGCCCAGGCGTCGAAGACGGTGAACAGCTGCACCCTGCCGTCCATCAGCCGCTCGGTGGCACGCTTTCCGCGGCCCGGCGACGCGTCGGGGCGCCGCTGGGCGAGGGTGGCGGCGGAGGGGCGGGAACGTACCCGGTGTTCGGCTGGGTGGTACAGGCCGCGGGTGTGCCGCAGTACCGCGCGATCGAACTCGGCGAGGGAGGGGGCGAGACCGTCCTTGACGGCGACCGTGCGGGAGGCCATGAGCTCGGCGACCACGGTGGCGCTCTGTTCGAGCTCCAGCTCGGTGCCCGTGATCCCCTCCTTGGCCTTGGTGCCGGGCTCCTGCGCGCTGTCGGTCAGGCGCTCCAGATACCAGGCGAAGCGGGCGCGTTCGGCGTCGTACAGCGTGGCGAAAGCGCGCGGGGAGGCGGCCACCCGGCGTAGCACCTTCTGTGCCGTCTCGAACTCGGGGAAGACCGCATGGACGTCGCGCCCCGAGGGGAAGGGAGTGGCCCAGTTGCCGCTGCCGTCGCCGTAGTCGGCTTCCTCGTCGGTGGCGGTGGGGTGCTGCCAGTCGTGGGGCGTCCCGCGCATCACCGCCCTGCTGGTGTCCTGGATGTAGGAGGCGAACATCTGGGCGAGGTAGGGGTTGAGCCCCAGCGGGAAGTCGGGCCGGTAGTGCTCGCTGCCCTTGCTGAGCAGCAGTACGACGGCGTACGCGACGCGCGCCTCCCGCTCGGTGTGCGGCCGGGCGGGCTCGCGCTGCTGCTCCGCGGTGCGGCCGGTCGTGGCCGCGACCAGGGTGCGGCCCGCTGGTTCGGTCCCCTCGGCGCCGTCGCACAGCGGGTCGCCGGTGGTGCGCAGCAGACGCTTGAGCGGTCCGGTGCGGGTGATGTTCTCGCCCGGATCGAGTGCTTCTGCGGCGCGTTCGGGGTCGCGCGCCAGTGCGTCGGCGGAGCCGGGCGCCGGGCGGCACGCCGGTGACTCGTCCGCGTCGAGCAGCAGGGCAGGGACGAGAACGGCGACCAGCGCGAGGGCGAGGACACCGCTCAGTACGAGGAACCTGGAGCGCCGTGCGGCGCCGCGTATCCGGCCGAGGAGAGACACCGGGCGAGAGTACCCGGGCCGGTCCCCGCCCGGGGCGACCGCTCCAGAACCGGCGCGTGCGGAAGGTGTGCTCGACCGGTGGTGTTGCGGCTGTGCTGCCGCATGTAGTACTTCTTATACATGAGCGAGCACGTACACAACAGGCTGGCGGTCGTCCGGGCGGAGCGGAAGGTGTCCCGGCAGGCGCTGGCCGAAGCGGTGGGCGCGCACTACCAGACGATCGGCTACATCGAGCGCGGGCAGTACAACCCGAGCCTCGATCTGGCGCTGCGGATCGCCGCCCACTTCCGGCTGCCGGTGGAGGCCCTGTTCTCCCTGGAGCCGTTCCGGCCGCTCACCGACGAGGTGTACGGCACGGGCAGCGACCCGGAAGCGTCCGCCGCCGCACCCACCACGGGCACGCCCGCACGCACCACGGGGAGGACCACCGCATGAGCACCAGCACGCACGCCGACGGACAGCCCACGCGCTACGACAAGTGGCTGCTCAAGACGATGAACGACGCGCGCGCCAGGCGCCTGCACGCCACTCGCGGGGCGCGGCGCCGCATCGTGGTGGCCCATGTGGTCACCACGGCCGTCGGCCTCGCGGGCATGGTGGGCGCCTACGCGTGGGCGTCGCCCTGGCCGCTGGCCGCGCTGCTGGTCGCACTGCTGCTGTGGGTGCCGCTCACCGGCTTCCTCAACTCCATGACGCGCGGTCTGCTGGAGCTGCGGGCCCGGGTGCTGGACGAGCGGCAGAGGGCCGAGCGCGGAGAGGTCCACGCGAGGGCGTACCGCGTCAACTCCTGGGTGATGACGGCCGCGCTGCTCGGCTTCTACATCGCCTGGCTCGTGGAGATCCCCCTGGCCGACCTCGCCGTCCCGCTGGCCGCCACCGGGTTGGCCGTCCTGACGCTGCACCGGTTGCTGCCGCTGTGGATCGCGGCCCTGCGGGTGCAGGACGAGCCGGAGGACGACGAGGTGGGCGAGATGGGCGAGGCGCACGAGGCGGGAGTGCCGTCGGCCTGAGAGGGGCCCACGACCCGCACGAGGTCCGCGTCCCGGAGAAGGTCCGCGAACCGGAGAGGGGTCCGCGAACCGGAAAGGGAAGTCCGCATCCCGGTATTGGTGCGCTGTTCGAGGGGAGTGCGGGAGCCACCGGCGCGCGGCGCCCGCACAGCGGCGGCGACTGCTGCTAACCAAAGATCATGCGATCCGATAGTCATATTGTTTCGCGCAGGGCTCTGCTGTGCGTCGGCCTCGGTGTCGGTACCGCGTCGGTCACGGGCGTCGCCGTGGGCCTGCTCGCCCACGAGGACGCCGGTGGCGGCCGGCATCCGGGGGCGGCGGCCGGGCACCGTGGCGGCCCCGCATCCGCGTCGGCACCCGCCCCCGGCGGCCCGGATCCGGGCAGGGCGGCACCGGGCCCCCGGGCGGCGGGCAAGGCGCCGCAACTGCACCGGGCGGTTCCCGACAGCTACCGGCTGCGCCCCCTCGCCGGCGAGACCTCCATGGGTGCCCCGAAGGCGCACCCCCCGGTGCGCACCCATGCCGAGACCCGGCTGCCCGAGCTGCAGGGCCGGCTCGTCATGGCCCTCACGTTCGACGACGGACCGCATCCCGAACACACCCCGGCGCTGCTGGAGGTCCTGCGCCGGCACGGCGTCCAGGCCACCTTCTTCGTCGTCGGCGAGAACGCCGCCGCCTTCCCCGACCTGCTGCACGCCATCGCTGCCGACGGCCACGTGGTGGGCAACCACTCCTACACCCACCGCCAACTGCCCCGGCTGCCCAAGGCCGAGGTACGCGGCGAACTGGGCCGCACCAGCGAACTGATCGACCGCGTCGTCGGCACCCCGCCCCGCTGGTGCCGCGCCCCCTACGGCGACTGGCACCCGCCCTCCCTGAAGGTCTGCGCCGACCTGGGCATGGAACCCATGAACTGGTCCGTGGACACCCAGGACTGGGCCCGTCCCGGCACGGCCCGCATCGTGCGTGCCGTCACCGAGAACGCAGCACCCGGCGCCATCGTCCTTCACCACGACGGTGGCGGTCCCCGGCACCAGACCGTCGCCGCTGTCGACCGCTACCTCCCGCTGCTGCGAGAACGCGGCTTCACCTGCGTGCGGCCCTATGTGTGAAGCCGGGCCCGGCGGTCACACCAACCGCCGCGCCGTCGCCCAGCGGGTCAGTTCGTGGCGGTTGGACAGCTGCAGTTTGCGCAGGACCGCCGAGACGTGGGACTCGACCGTCTTGACGGAGATGAACAGCTGCTTGGCGACTTCCTTGTAGGCGTAGCCGCGCGCGATGAGGCGCAGGACCTCGCGTTCGCGCTGGGTGAGACGGTCCATGTCCTCGTCGACCGGTGGGGCGTCCGTGGAGGCGAAGGCGTCCAGCACGAAGCCGGCCAGCCGCGGGGAGAAGACGGCGTCGCCGTCCGAGACGCGGAAGATCGCGCCGACCAGGTCGTCACCGGTGATCGTCTTGGTGACGTAGCCGCGCGCGCCGCCGCGGATGACGCCGATGACGTCCTCGGCGGCGTCCGAGACGGACAGCGCGAGGAAACGCACCGGCTGTTCGGCGTCCCCCATCAGTGGGGCGCTGCGGCGCAGCACCTCGACCCCGCCGCCGCCCGGGAGGTGGACGTCGAGCAGGACGACCTCGGGCCGGGTCGCCTCGATGACGGTCATCGCCTGGTCGACGTCGCCCGCCTCGCCGACCACCTCCACACCCGTCTCGTCGGTGCGGCCGATCTCCGCCTGCACTCCCGCGCGGAACATGCGGTGGTCGTCCACCAGGACGACCCGGACCCGGCGGCTGCCGTCGGCGCCGTCACCGCCACCGGAGTTGTTGCCACCGGGGCCGTTGCCGCCGTCGCCCTGCTGCTCGTTGCCCGTCGCCTCGTCGGTCACGACTCCGCCGCCCTCTCCATCTCCAGTTCGACCTCTGTCCCCTCGCCCGGCGCGGTGCGCAACCGCGCCGTGCCGCCGTTGCGCCGCATCCGGCCGATGATGGACTCCCGTACGCCCATCCTGTCCTGCGGGACGGCGTCCGGATCGAAGCCCGGGCCCCTGTCCCGTACGGAGATGAAGACGGTACGCCCCTCCACCTCGGCGAAGACCTGCACGGCGCCGCCCTCGCCACCGTACTTGGCGGCGTTGACCATCGCCTCGCGTGCGGCCTGAAGCTGGGCGCCCAGCGCCTCGTCGAGGGGGCAGTCGCCCACGCACACCACCTCGACCGGCACCCCGTGGTGGTCCTCGACCTCGGCGGCCGTGGCCTTGACCCCCTCGGCGAGGGTCTTGGGCTCGTCCTCCTCCTCGGCGGCCGCACCCGTCGCGTCGGCGGGCTTGTAGAGCCAGGCGCGCAGCTCCCGCTCCTGGGCGCGGGCGAGCCGGGCCACCTCGCGGGGCTTGTCGGCGCTGCGCTGGATCAGGGTGAGGGTGTGCAGTACCGAGTCGTGGACGTGCGCGGCCACTTCCGCCCGCTCCTGCGCGCGAATGCGCATCAGCCGTTCCTCGGACAGGTCCTGCACCATCCGTACGAGATACGGGCCCGCCATCAGCGCGATGCCGACCAGTACGGCGAGCGCCGCCTGGAGGACCGAACCCAGATGGCTGACCGAGCCCTGGACCACGACGATGCCGGTCACGCCGACGGCGACCAGCGCGACCCCCGCCGCACTGCGGGCGATCGGCAGCAGGCGTGTGCGGCGGCTGACCTCCGCCCAGTGGGCACGGCGGGAGTTGTCGGCCTGCCGCCACACCAGGGCGACGCCGATACCGATGAGGACGACGGGCCACAGATAGGTGTTGGCCGCGCCGAACTGGAGGTTGTCCGCGGTGATGAAGACGGCGACGATCAGCGCGAGAACGGCGATCAGCTGGCCCTTGTCGGGCTTGCGGAGGATACGGCGGCGCAGCCCGTCGCGATCGGCGACGGCCTCGGACAGTCCCGCTGCGCCGGTGCGGTGCCCGGCACCGACCCCGCCCGTGCCGAGCGGCACCACGAACCAGAACGCCGCGTACAGCAGCACCCCGAGCCCGTTGGCGAGACTGAGCGCGATGAAGACGATCCGCACCCAGGAGACCGGCAGCCCCAGATGCCCCGCGAGCCCGCGCGCGACCCCGCCGAGCATCCGGCCCTCCGCGCTGCGGTAGAGCTTGCGCAGAGGCGGTTCTTCCGGCGGCTCCGAGGACGCGGTCCGGGTTCCGGGTCCCTGCGGGGCCGCCTCGGAGGCGGGCGAGGCGGGCGCTGTCATGCTCCGATCGTCACACGACTGGCGCGGCCGGACATCAGGGTTGCGCCCTGAGCCGTCCCCGACGCCGGCGCGGAACCCCACCGCCGATCTCAGGGATCGCTCGGGGTAGGCCCCCGATGCCTGCCGGTGCCCGGGGCGCGACCATAGGGCCATGAGCGAGGAGGAGCAGCACACGGCGGGGCGCGCGGCGCAGCATGCCGGCGGCGCCGCCGGCGGCCACGCGCCGGGAGCGGAGGGGGAACCCGCGCCGGTCGGGACCGCGGCGGGGGCGGCGGGGGAGAAGGGCGGGGCTGCTTCCTGGGGCGCGCACAACCCGGTGCCCGAGCCGCGGCGGGGCAAGCTGCGGCGGAGCCGCTCGCACAAGGTCGCGGGCGGCGTCTGCGGCGGTCTCGGGCGGTACTTCGACCTCGATCCGGTGATCTTCCGGGTGCCGCTGGTCGTGCTGTCCGTCGTCGGCGGGTTGGGGCTGATCTTCTACGGGTTCGCCTGGCTGCTCATCCCCGCCGAGGGGGAGACGCAGAACGAGGGGCGGCGACTGCTGTCCGGCCGGGTAGAGGGCGGCTCGCTGTCGGCGGTCCTGGTCGCGCTCGTCGGCTGCGGCCTCTTCCTCGCCTCGCTCGGCAGCCGCAGCGTGCCCTTCTCCGCGCTGCTGATCGGAGCGGTGGCGGGCGCGGCGTACTGGTCGCGGCACCGTCGGCAGATCGAGGCAGCCGGCGCCGAGGGCGCGCAGCTCGACCCGACGACGGCGCACGCCGTTGCCGACGCGCCCCCCGAGGCGCAGGCACCTCCCGTCCCGGCGCCCACCTCCTGGTGGCGGGAGCCGCTCACCAAGGAGGCCGGGGCCACCAAGGCGACCGGACCCGCCTGGAACCGCGCGGGGGCGGCCACAGGCTATCTGTGGGGCCCCGAGGACGCCCTCCCGTACGCCGCGCCGCCCAGCGCCCACGAGCACTCCGGCGGCCCGCCCAGGGCACCCGCGCCGGCGAGCACCCGCGGCGCGGGGCCGCCCGCACGGCAGGCCGCCGGGGCTTCACTGGGCGGGCTCACCTTCCTGCTGGCGCTGCTCGCGGGCGGGGTCTCCACGGCCGTCTCCTGGAACCACAACCCCCTCGCCACCACTCTCGCCATCGGCCTGAGCTGCATGCTCGCGGTCTTCGGTATCGGGCTGGGCATCAGCGCCTTCGTCGGCCGTACCGGGCCGGGCACCATCGTGTGCATCGTGCTGACCGCCGGACTGCTGGCGGGCACGGCGGCGCTGCCGGACGACATCACCACCCACTTCCGGGAGACCCGCTGGGTGCCCGCAGCGGTCGACGAGGTCAAGCCGCGCTACGCGCTCGGCTCCGGCTCCGGCGAACTGGACCTGCGCGGGACGGGGCTGAAGGCGGGCCAGACGCTGCGTACCGAGACCCGCGTCGGCGCGGGCGAGATCAAGGTGGTCGTGCCCGAGGACGCGGTGGTCGAGGTGAGCGCGGACGTCGACATGGGGGACATGAGGTTCCCGCGGTCGCTGGACAGCGACGGAGAGGTGGTCTTCGACAAGGCGAGCGGTCTGGGGACGAAGCGGAAGCTCACGCTGCGCCCGTTCGCCGGTACGAAGGCGAAAGGCACGGTCGTGGTGAAGCTGAGCGTCGGCGCGGGCCGCGCGGAGATCGTACGGGAGCTGCCTTCGGGCGAGCGGTCCGACAACGAGCCACTGCAGGGCGCCGGACCGGGACCGGAGCCCGAACCGGGGCAGGAGCGGGGACAGAGGCAGGAAGAGGGAGAGGGAGAGGGGCAGGCGCCGCAACAGGGTGTCCCCTCGGAGGGAGGAACCGGATGATGCATCGCTTCGAACCCTCCCGGCTGCTGCTCGGGCTGGCCATGACCGCGGTGGCGGCCGTCTATCTGCTGGACGCCGCCGGCGAGGTGGAGGTCCCCTTCTGGGTGCTGTTGGTGGTGGTACCGGTCTCCCTGGTGCTGGCCGGCCTGACCGCGCTGGCGACGTTCCTGGTGCGGCGCTCGGTCACCCGGCGACGGGAGCTGAGCGAGCGCGGGGGAGGCGGCTAGCCGAAGATCTGCTGCCCCTTGCGCCGCCTGCGCACCGCCAGCAGCGAGTCGAGCGAGAACATCGGCGCCCCCGCCATCAGCAGCGGGAGCCACGCCATCAGATACGGCAGATCGTTGCCGTAGTAGTACGGCTCGCTGGACCAGCTCACCGTCATCCACAGGCAGAAGGAGAGCAGCGCCCCGCCGGCCGCCGCCACCCGTGCCCACAGCCCGCACAGGGTGCCGAGACCGACGGCTGCCTCTCCGACGGCGATGGCCGTACCGAACCCCTGCGGACTCTGCTGCGCCAGGTCGACCATCCAGGTGGCCGCCGCCGCGTCGTGCACGGCCGTCAGCGTCCCGGCGAACGAACCGGGCCCGTCCCCGGTCAGAAAGTCCGGGTCGGTGAGCTTGTCGATGCCCGCGTAGAGGAAGGTGATGCCCAGGAAGAGCCGCAGCGGGAGCAGTGCGTACCGCGCGGCGAGACCGCGCACTCCCACGGGTGCCCCGGCGACAGGCCCGCGCCCCGGGTAGGCGCTGACGGTCTTGGGCACGTCGTTGGGACCGCCGCCCGCCGGCCCTGTCACAGACATCCGTCGCTCCCGCCTTCCGCAAACGTGTTCGGTGTGCGGAGGCGATTCTTCCCCGAGGGCCCACCCGGCTGGCAAGTGCCCATCGGCCCCACCGGGTACGCCCGTTCCGCCCTGTCGGGCGGCCCGTCACTCGACCACGTCGATCGGGTAGCGGTTGGTCTCCACCCCCGCCGCCGTGACCACCTGCACCTCCACCCGGCCCGGCTCGACCTCCACCGGGACCGGAACCGTCACAGCGGTGTCGGACGGACTGCTGAAACCACCGGGAACGGGGATGAGAGGCGCGTGCACATGGACGGCACCGATCCGGACGACCATGCGGGCCAGCCGGTCGGGAGCCGTGGCGCCCGGAGGGACGAAGCCCGCGCCGCGGACCTCGATGTCGTCACCGGTGCGGATGGGGGAGTGCAGATCGCCCATCTCCCGGGCCCGCACCACCGAGAGCACCACCGGGCGACCGCCCTCGGCGTACTTTCCGGCCAGGTACGTCGCCGCCGAGACGACGACCAGCAGGGCCAGCCCCCAGGGCAGGTCGGGCAGCTGGTCGGGCTGCCGGGCCAGCCGCACCGCGGCGAAGACCACCGCCACCGCGCTGATGAGCACGTACTGCACATCGGAGAACGCGCCGCGGCCCGCGTCGTCCGTGAGCAGGTCGGCCGCGCGCGGCCGGTCGGCACGCACCTTCTGCAGCCGCCTGCCCTGCACCCGCACGGCCACCGTGCGACGCACCACGACGGCCACCGCACATGTCAGCGCGAGCACGGTCACCACCCCGGCGCCGCGCGACAGATCCAGACCGGCCAGCAGCGCACGGCGCTGCTCGGGCCCGGCCGCCGCGGCGAGTTCGACGGCCAGCACCAGTACGGCGAAGACGGACAGCAGCACCCATCCGGCAGCCACCGTCCGGGAGGTGGACAGCCGGTTGTCCTCGCCGATCACGGGAGCCAGCACACCGCCACGCGCCCGGTGCAGCCAAGCGGCGGCGGACAGCAGCGAAGCCGATACGAAAGCCGCCACCAGACCGGCCGTCCGGCCGGTCGACCAGCCACCGGCGAGCGCGGACAGCAGTTGCACCATCAGCAGTACGCCGACAGCGGCCCATACGGCGATCAGGGTGCGCCGCCACAGCCGCGCCACCCACGCCTCGCCCTCCTCGCGGCTCCGGTCGGCGACAGCCCGCGCGGCCTCGGTCAGCTCGTCCGAGACCCACTGGCGAGAGGCACCCGCCGAGTGCGCCAGCCCCACGGGGACGCCCTGACCCGCGGCCAGTTCGTCCCGGCGCTGCACGAAGGCGGCCAGCGCCTTGCGGTAGCCCTCGCGGGCGCTGTGCGGGCAGCTGTCGCACTGGCAGGGCGGCTGCACCTCACCGGTGGTGCCGGTACGGGCGTCGCCGCCGGCGCGGCCGGGTGCGGGAGCGGTGGTGCGCGAGGCAGCGGTGGAGGCCGGTGCCGAGGGGGAGGGCGGGGCGGACGCGGGTGTCGAGTGGGAGGGCGCGGCGGAGGCCGGCGCCGAGGAGGTGGGGCGCGGGTCCGGGTCGCGCGGCGACCGGCCGGGAGGGGGTGCACCGGCCCGCGTGCCGGGCAGCCGGCCCGCGCTCGCGCCGGGGGCGGCACCCCGCTGCGCGGCAGGGTCCCTCTCCGTGCCGCGGGCCTTCTCGGGGCCGGGAGCCCTACCGGTCCCGGCGCCCTGCGCCGCCTCGGGCCTCTTCCCCGGCTCTGCCCTCTTCCCCGGCTCCGCCCTCTTCCCCGCTTCGGGGCCCCTCCCGGCGGCGGGGCTCTTCCCGGCGGTGGGACTCCTGTCGGTGGCGGCGTCCCTTCCGGCGGTCGCCGTCCCCCTCGTCTCCGGGCCCGTACCGGCCGCCCGGCCCGAGCGGTGGGCGCCGCTCGTGCCCTGCGCGCCGCTGCCCTGCCCGTCCTCGTCGTCCGGGCCTTTCGAGCCGTCCTGAGCCGTGTCCACGGCCACTGCGCAACCCCGCCTCTCAACTTCCGTGGGATGGAAGGGGATTGTGCCTTACATGAGACCTTGTCAGCTCAGCAGGTCTGGTTCGTCCCGGGTGATCCTGGTGTAGAGAGGTTGATAGTTGTGCCATGCGGCAAGATCGCTGCCGAGCTGTTCACGGGTCGCCACGGCACTCCTGTGGTCGATCGGCACCGGCTTTCCGGCGGCCTTCGCGGCGAGCTGTATCTCGCACGCGCGCTCCATCTGAAGGAACCACCAGGCCGCCGCGTCGACCGAGTCCCCTACCGTCAACAGCCCGTGATTGCGCAGGATGACGGCCTTGTGCGGTCCCAGCGCCGCGGCGGTGCGTGCACCGTCTTCGGGATCCATCGCCACACCCGTGTAGCGGTCGAGCAGCGCGTGGTCCGCGTAGAAGGCACACGCCTCCTGGGTGATCGGCTTCAGCAGTTCCCCGAGGGCCGAGAAGGCACGTCCGTACGTCGTATGGCTGTGGGCGACGGCGACAACGTCCGGCCGCGCGCTGTGCACCTGTGAGTGAACGGCGAACGCGGCCTGGTTGACGGGGCGGCGCCCTTCCAGGACCCGCCCTTCCTGATCGACGAGGAGCAGATCGCCGACCGTCAGCTGTCCGAAAGGAACGCCGAACGGGTTCACCCAGCAGCAGTCCGGGAATTCCGGGTCGCGGGCCGTGATGTGGCCGGACACCCCCTCCTCGAAGCCCATCCTTCCGAACAGCCGCAACGCGGCCGCCAACCGCTGCTTGCGGTAGGCGCGGGCCTCCGCCGTCGACGCGTGGACGGGTGGCGCCGCCAACCGCAGCCGCTCACCCGGCACGGGGCTCGGTGGTACCTGCGCGGGTACGGCGGCCTCGGACATGCGGTGCCCTCCCTTCGGGCCCGTGCGCTGAGCCCTTCGGACCGTGCGCGGCCCCCTTCGGTCGCGTGCGCACGCGGCAGCACGGAAGTTAACCCGCCGCACCACAACTGGCCAGACCCACGCCTCCTTTCCGCCGGCCACCCCTTGGTCCGCCTCGCACGGGGCCTCAGGCAGGCGGCAGACGGCAGGCCTCAGGCGGGGCGCACCGCACCGGCGTAGGGCATCTGATCGATGGGTGCTACCCGCACGGCGGTGCCGGGGCGGGGGGCGTGGATCATACGGCCGCCGCCGATGTAGAGGCCTACATGGCTGACGCTGTCGTAGAAGAACACCAGGTCCCCGGGGGCGAGCTCACCGCGGGAGACGCGCTTGCCCGCATGGATCTGGCTGTAGCTGGTGCGCGGCAGCGAGACGCCCGCCGCCTTCCACGCGGCCTGCGTCAGCCCCGAGCAGTCGTATCCGGAGGGTCCCGTGCCGCCCCACACGTACGGCTTGCCGAGCGCACCACGGGCGAATGCGACAGCACGGGCGGACCGCTCGGTCGGCGCCTGCCCGGCCGGATTCTCCGGGGTCGGCGTCTGCCCGTCCGGAGTCTGCCCGGCCGGTGCGCCGCGACCTGGTGTGTGCGCTGCCGGGCCACCGTCCCGGTCCCCGCCGGAACGTGACGCGCGACCGTCCCGGGGCCGGTCGTGTGCGGCGCCGCCGTGCTCGTCGAGGACGGCGGCGCGCTGCTCGGGGGTGAGCCTGCTGAGCAGCTGCTGCGCCCGGCGGAGCTTGCCCTCGACAGTGCGTTTGTGGCGGCGTGCGCTGTCGGCGGCCTCCTGGAGCTCCGCGGAGACACCGGCCGCCTCCTTGCGCACCTGTGCGAGCTGCCGGGTCCGGGCGACCGTACGTTTCACCAGCGCCGCCCGGCGGTCCCCGGCGCGCTCCGCGACCGACGCGTGCTCCAGATAGTCCTCGGGCTCGGAGGAGAGCGCGAGCCGCAGCACCGGGGCGATCCCGCTGCCGTCGCGGTACTGCGCCGCCGCATGGGAGCCGAGCGCGTCCCGGGAGGCGTTGAGCTTCTCCTGGCGGCGTGCTGCCTGGTCGCCCAGCGAATCCAGCGTGCGCTGCGCCGCCCGCGCCTTCTCACGGGCACTGTTGTACGACTCGGTGACCCGCTCCGCGTCCCGGTGCAGCCGGTCGATCTCGGCTTCCACCGCGGCCCTGCCCGAGGGCTGCCCGGGCCGCGGTGGGGGCTCCGTCTGCGGCCCCGGGCCCGGCTGTGCGTGGCCGGAGCCCTGGAAGTGGGTGGCGCCCGCGAGGGTGGCGAGCGCCAGGGTGAAGGCGGCGCGGACGGTGGGCACGGCGACAGGATGCGGCTTGGGCTTGCGGTGCGAGGCCATGGGTGGCCGTCACTTCCTCACTGGTGCTTGCGTTCCCTATGAGCGGTCCCTACGAGGCCCCGGTGTGCGGTTCCTACGAGGGGCGGTGTTGTGCACGTCACACCTGTCCCGGCAGCCGGGGTGGCCGCGCCTACCGGCGAGGCGCGGCCACCTGGCGAGGACGCTATGCGGAACAGCGGCGACCGGGCACGGGGATGATCAGAAGTGATCCTTTTCGCCGCAAAGCCGCCCGGGTCGGCCCGCCAGATGGCTCGATACAAGGGCATCTGCGCGGACGCTGACCGGTGCCGCGAGGACCTCGACCGGGAAGCCGGGGGTGTGGTAAAGGCGCCGAAAACACCCGGATACGCTCGCGCCCATGGACGTACTCATCAATGTCTTCGTCGGCCTGCACATCATCGGCATAGCCGCGCTTCTGGGCGGTTTCCTCACACAGATGAAGGCGATGGGCAAGGGCGAGGCCCGTATCCACCCCAGCATGCTGCACGGGGCGCTGACCATGCTGGTCACCGGCGTGGCCCTGGTCGGGCTCAACCAGGCCGACGACAGCTCGGTGAACAACGTCAAGATCGGCCTCAAGCTGGCACTGCTCGTGGTGATCCTCGGCCTCACCTATGTGAAGCGGGACGAGGAACGGCTGAGCGCCCCGCTCTTCGGCACCGTCGGCCTGCTGACGACGGCGAACATCTTCATCGCTGTCCTCTGGGTCTGACTCAGGCCCGCATCACGCCCGGTACACGTCCGGTACGGGTCCGAATCCCCGGCCGGTTCTCCCCAGGGCATCCCGGGGTGTCGGTGCGGCGGCCTAGACTCGTACGACGATGAGCAGCCTCTTCGACGACAGCTTCCTGGCGGACCTCGACGGTATGGCACCCGAGGCGGACGCGCCCCCGCCGCCCGACCCCGAGGGGTCCGGTCACCCGGGCCCCGCCGACGAGATCCCCGACGATCTCTTCGCGGGCACCTTCACGGGTGGGGCGGGCGGCGCCGCGGGCACCGGCGGGCGTGACGCGTACCACCGCGACGGCGCGCCCCGGTCCGTCGTGGACCCCGCCGCGCTGCTGGAGGGGATGAACGAGCAGCAGCGCGACGCCGTCCTGCACGCGGGCTCCCCGCTGCTCATCGTCGCCGGCGCCGGCTCCGGCAAGACGCGGGTGCTCACCCACCGCATCGCCTATCTGCTGGGCGCCCGCAATGTGCACCCGGGCCAGGTCCTCGCCATCACCTTCACCAACAAGGCGGCGGGCGAGATGAAGGAGCGCGTCGCCGAGCTGGTGGGGCCGCGGGCGCAGTCGATGTGGGTCTCCACCTTCCACAGCGCGTGCGTGCGCATCCTGCGCCGGGAGAGCAAGAAGCTGGGCTTCACCTCGTCGTTCTCGATCTACGACGCGGCGGACTCCAAGCGCCTGATGGCCCTGGTCTGCCGCGATCTCGACCTGGACCCCAAGCGCTTCCCGCCCAAGGCGTTCAGCGCCAAGGTCTCCAACCTCAAGAACGAGCTGATCGACGAGGAGGACTTCGCGGCGCAGGCGGCTGGGGGCACCTCCCGGACGGAGGCTGGGGGAGGCTTTGAGAAGACCCTCGCCGAGGCGTACACGATGTACCAGGCGCGGCTGCGCGAGGCCAACGCGCTGGACTTCGACGACCTGATCATGACCACGGTCCATCTGCTCCAGGCGTTCCCCGACGTGGCCGAGCACTACCGCCGCCGCTTCCGGCACGTGCTCGTCGACGAGTACCAGGACACCAACCACGCGCAGTACCAGCTGGTGCGCGAACTGGTCGGCCCCGCCGAGGACCAGGCCGAGCTGTGCGTCGTGGGCGACGCCGACCAGTCGATCTACGCCTTCCGCGGCGCCACCATCCGCAACATCCTCCAGTTCGAGGAGGACTACCCGGACGCCACGACGATCCTGCTGGAGCAGAACTACCGCTCCACGCAGACGATCCTGTCCGCCGCCAACGCCGTCATCGAGCGCAACGCCGACCGCCGCCCCAAGAACCTGTGGACCAAGGCCGGCTCGGGCCCCCGCATCACCGGCTATGTCGCCGACACCGAGCACGACGAGGCGCAGTTCGTCGCGGAGGAGATCGACCGGCTCAGCGACGGGGAGCACGGGGAGACCGGGACCGACGGCGGCGAGAAGAAGGTCCGGCCCGGCGACATCGCCGTCTTCTACCGCACCAACGCCCAGTCCCGTGTCTTCGAAGAGGTCTTCATCCGCGTCGGCCTGCCCTACAAGGTCGTCGGCGGGGTGCGCTTCTACGAGCGCCGGGAGGTCCGCGACATCCTGGCGTATCTGCGGGTGCTGGCCAACCCGGAGGACACGGTGCCGCTGCGCCGCATCCTCAACGTGCCCAAGCGCGGCATCGGCGAGCGCGCCGAGGCCATGATCGAGGCGCTGGCCCTGCGCGAGAAGATCACCTTCCCGCAGGCGCTCGTGCGCGTCGAGGAGGCGTACGGCATGGCCGCGCGCTCCCTCAACGCCGTCAAGCGGTTCAACGTGCTGATGGAGGAGCTGCGCACCGTTGTGGAGTCCGGCGCCGGCCCGGCCACGGTGCTGGAGGCGGTGCTGGAGCAGACCGGCTATCTGGCCGAGCTCCAGGCGTCCACCGACCCGCAGGACGAGACCCGTATCGAGAACCTGCAGGAACTGGCCGCTGTCGCCCTGGAGTTCGAGCAGGAACACGGCGAGGAGGAGACCCCCGGCACACTCGCCGACTTCCTCGAACGGGTCGCCCTGGTCGCCGACTCCGACCAGATCCCGGAGGAGGGCGAGGACGAGGGCGTCGTCACGCTCATGACCCTGCACACCGCCAAGGGCCTGGAATTCCCGGTCGTCTTCCTGACAGGCATGGAGGACGGCGTCTTCCCGCACATGCGGGCCCTGGGCCAGACCAAGGAGCTGGAGGAGGAGCGCCGACTCGCCTACGTCGGCATCACCCGCGCCCAGGAGCGGCTGTATCTCACCCGCGCCGCGATGCGCAGCGCCTGGGGCCAGCCCTCCTACAACCCGCCCTCCCGCTTCCTGGAGGAGATCCCCGCCGAGTACCTCGACTGGAAGCGGACGGGCAGCGGGGGCGGTGCCGGGACCGGCGCCTCCCTCTCCTCGTCCCTGGGTGGCTCGGGCCGGGCCGGGGGCACCTCCCGGGCGATGTCGCAGACAGGCCCCTCCGGCTTCGCGACACGGCGCGCCGGGGACCGGCCGGTGGTCTCTCTCCAGGTCGGTGACCGCGTCACCCATGACAGCTTCGGACTGGGCACGGTGCAGTCGGTGAAGGGCAGCGGCGACAACGCCGAGGCGACCATCGACTTCGGCGGCGAGAAGCCCAAGCGGCTGCTGCTGCGCTACGCGCCGGTGGAGAAGCTCTGACGCCGTAGGCGTCGTCTGCGCGGTATGCGCGCTGGGGACGTCGTCGGCGTCGCAGGCCAGAGCTGCCCCTCGGCATGCGCGGAGGGGCACCATCTGCGAGAGGCAAGTACCACCCGGCCACAACCGGCCCTGAGCCGGCCCTCCGACGACCCTCAGCTGATTTCAGCCGGCTTCAGCTGATGTTGAGGCCCTTGCTCTGGAGCCACGGAATGGGGTCCACCGCCGAGCCGCCGCCCGGGTGCACCTCGAAGTGCAGATGCGGGCCCGTGGAGTTGCCGGAGTTGCCGGAGTAGGCGATCACGTCGCCCGCCTTCACCTCGCCCGAGCGGATCTTGTTGCTGCTCAGATGGCAGTACCAGGTCTCGGTGCCGTCCTTCGCCGTCACGACGGCCATGTTCCCGTACGCCACGTCGTGCTTCGTGGAGACGACGCCGTCGGTGGCGGCCATGACGGGGGTGCCGTAACTGACCGGGAAGTCGATACCGGTGTGGATCGACATCCAGTTGACGCCTGCCTGGCCGTAGCGCGCGCTGAGGGAGTGGTCCTTGACCGGGATCGCGAACTTGGGGCGCATGGCCTCCTTGCGCGCCGCCTCCTTCGCCTTGCGCTCCTTCTCGGCCTCCTGGCGCTGCTTGAGGTCGATGCGCTCCTGGGTACGGCTGGCGCGGTCGGCGAAGTCGTCGGCGTCCGCGGAGAGCCCCTGGAGCTGGGTGTCCAGCTTGCTGTTGGCGCTCGACGGTTTGACGGGTGCGGCGTCCGGCGCGGCGACCGTGGTGCTGTCCTTGCTGTCGTCGCCCATCACACTGGCCGCCGCGGCTCCCGCGACACCCATGACGGCGACGGACGGAACGGCCACGGTCATCAACGCCCGGCGCCGGGGTTTGGGGGAGCGGCGGCGCCCGCGGCCGTGCGGGCCGCCGACGGTGCCGAGCGCGGCGGGTGGTGCGGCGGTGTCGTCGTGACCGTCCCACTCGTCGTCCGGCCCGGGGGCGAAACCGTCGTCCGGCCCGGGGGCGAAACCGTGCTCGTACGACGACTCATCGGCCTGCTCGTGCCCGTGCTCGTGCTGGGCGACTGCGGAGAAGTCCCACTGGGCGGTGGAGTCCTGGCCCTGGTCGGGAGCGGTGAAGCCGTGGTGGTCGGGTTCGAACTGTGCGGCGCCCGGCCCGTATCCCGCCTCCGCGCCGTAGGCGCTCTCTTCGCCGCCGCCGTAACCCGGCAGACCGTGACCGCCCGGCTGCTCGTGACCGCCCGGACCGCCGTAACCGTTGTAGGTCTCGTAGCTCTCGTAGGCCTCGTAGGCGTCGCTCTCGTGCGCCTCGTAGTTGCCGTGGCCGGAATGGTCGGCGGGGGCGGAGTGGCCCGCGTGGCTGCCGGGTTGCGAGTCGTAACCGTCGTACGCGGCCTGCCCGTCGGCGCCCTGCCCTTCGTAGGCGCCCTGCCCGTCATAGACCGCCTGTCCGTCGTAGGCGCCCTGTCCTTCGTAGGCGGCGTGCTCGTAACCGGTGTAGCCGTCGTGGGTCTCGTAGCCGTAGGCCGTGCCCTGGCCGTCGGTCGTCCAACCACCGGTCTGAGTACCGGCCGCGTCCCAGCCGCCGGTGCCCCAGGTAGTCGTGTCCCAGCCGCCGGTTTCCTGCACCCCGAAGGTCCACTGGCCGGTGCCGTCGTCGGCACTGAGGTGTCCTGCGCCGAACCCCGGCGCGGAGAGGCCGCCGTCGGTCTGCTCGGTGCCCGCTTGCGCCGGGATGTGCCCGGTGGCCATGGGGTCGGGGCTGTAACTCCCCGTCCCCCAGGCGGTGCCGGCCTCCCACGACGCGGTCGGATAGCTGCCGGTGTCGGTCCCGGGAAGGGTGCCGAAAAGGGGATCGTCGTCACCGTAGGACGTGCCTGAGCCGACGGCGTAGGAGCCACCGGACGTGTCATAGGTGCCGGTGGAATACCCGTCGTGCGAGCCGGCCTGGTAGGCGTCCTCGCTGTAAGCGCCGTACGCGGGCTGTGCGTAGCCCGCGTCGTAGGTGCCGTACGAGAAGCCGGAACCGGGGTCGTCGGGACTCGGGACTCCCGACGGATGACGGTCGTTCACCACCAACTTCTCTTTCGCCTCGGCGACAGGGGCGGAGCAGTGCGGTGACTGTACCCGGCGGTATGCGACGGCGACAATCTACGGGAGGTTTTAGCGCCGCAGGAAAAGGGCAATCGGCCGCCTTTCGGCGGACTACGGACTGGTAGCAGAGGTTGAGTTCGAAATTCGTTCGAAAGAGTGAGTCTCTCGGATGGCCCTGTCCGTCGTCCCGGTGCCGGGGGCGGTGAGCACGTTCCCGGCACCCGGTCCGGTTCCAACTCCCCACGGATGCGGGCACGAACACCGAATCACCCCGTCGGCGCCATATGCCCGACACCGCTCTCATGGGCCGCCGATACCCGCAGGTCGGAATGGTCGAGCCGGTCCGTTTCCGGCGTAATTGATCAAGGCTCCAACGCCTCGACGCTTCGGGAAATCGATGAAGGCGGCGCAATACGCTTACGGTCGGCCGGCACTGGCGGCCGACCGGCGCCGTCGGTCGGCCCGCGTCCCGGCCGTTCTGGAGCCGGGGCGCGTCCGGCGCACAGCGAGGGGCGCGCGGACCCCGGGCGCCGACGTGGCGCGCGCGGGAGCATCCAGGACGCGCGCCACGTCGTGGGCGCTGCGGACGAGAATTGGCTCGCGCGCGTCACCCGACGCGTGCGGCGCTGGTCCCGGCCCGTCCCGGGGCCGCCCTCGGCCCGGCCGGCCCCGGTCTGGCCGGCCCCGGTCTGGCCGGCCCCGGTCTGGGCCGCCTCCGGTCTGGTCCGCCTCCGGTCTGGTCCGGCGCCGGATCCGGGGCCCCGCGTGTGATTTCCCCCTCGGTTGCGAGCCCGGAAGGGGACGGGTGCGGGATGCTGGAGATAACGTGCGTTCACACCCCGTGGCCCGTCCGGCCGGGAGGTCGTCCTAGAGGGAGGCAGTGATGGATGTGACCGGTCCGATCCGCGTGGTGGTCGCCAAGCCGGGCCTCGACGGCCATGACCGAGGCGCCAAGGTCATCGCCCGAGCCCTGCGCGACGCCGGTATGGAGGTCATCTACACCGGGCTGCACCAGACCCCCGAGCAGGTCGTGGACACCGCCATCCAGGAGGACGCGGACGCCATCGGCCTGTCCATCCTCTCCGGCGCACACAACACCCTCTTCGCGCGGGTGCTGGAGCTGCTGCGCGAGCGGGACGCCACCGACATCAAGGTCTTCGGCGGCGGGATCATCCCCGAGGCGGACATCCCCCCGCTGAAGGAACAGGGTGTCGCCGAGATCTTCACCCCCGGCGCCACCACCAGCGAGGTCGTCGACTGGATCCGCACCCACGTGGGCCCGGTCGCAGCCTGAACCCCCACCCGTCGCCCGTCACCGTCGCCCGTTGTTGTCCGTCAGCCGTCAGCCGTCAGCCGTCAGCATGGGGTGCGGTGTCGCGGTGCCGGTGCGGCGTTGCTGGCCGGTCGGCCCCGTGCAGTGCGGGGTCATCCCTCCCTGGGCTCCGGCATCTCCTCCCGCCGGCCCTCCCTCAGCTCCGCGAGCATCGCGCAGCGCAGCCGCAGGGTGGCGACGAGCCGCTGGAACGACTCCGCCCAGTAAGCCCCGGCTCCCGGTGACTCGCCCTCCTTCTCGTCCGGCACAGCCGCGAGCGGGGCGAGCCGCTCCGCGTCGGCCGGGTCCAGACAGCGCTCGGCCAGCCCCATCACCCCGCTGAAGCTCCACGGGTAGCTTCCCGCGTCCCGGGCGATCTCCAGGGCGTCCACCACCGCCCGCCCCAGCGGCAGCGACCACGGCACGCCGCACACCCCCAGGATGCGGAACGCCTCCGAGAGCCCGTGCGCCGCTATGAAGCGTGCGGCCCACTCGCCACGCTCCTCCTCGGGCAGCACCGCGAGCAGCTTGGCCGGATCGCCGGGCCCCTCGGAGAACGGCTCGGTGGGCTCCCCGATGAGGGCGCGCGCCCACGCCGCGTTCCGCTGCCGCACCGTCGCACCGCACCACGCCGCGTGCAGATCGTCGCGCCAGCCGTCGGCGACCGGCAGCGCCACGATCTGTGCGGGCGTCAGCCCGCCCAGCTGTTCGCTCCACACCTTCAGCGGCGTCGCCTCCACCAGCTGCACCAGCCACCAGGCCCGCTCCCCGCGCCCTGTCGGCGGTTTGGCCACCACACCGTCGCGCTGCATGTCGGCGTCGCACGCGTGCGGAGCCTCCACCACGATGCCCGCTGCCGGAGGCGACTCCCGGCGGTGGCCGGAGGACTGCGGCGGGGTGGGACCCGCACCGCCCTTCCGGTCCAGCGCCACGCAGCTGCGGGCGCGCTTCGCCATCCGGGCGGCCAGTGCGGAGCCCGGCAATGTCGCCAGCAGTTCGGCGGCGGTCGCCCGCACGGTGCGGCTGCGGTCGGTCAGCGCCCGCTCCAGGAACGGCTCGTCGGCGGGGCCGAGACCCAGGCGCAGTGAGTCGAGGAACATCAGTCTGTCCTCGGCCCGCTCGGTCTGCCAGGTGGAGCTCAACAGCGCCGGCGCCGCCTGAGGATCGCGCTGTCGAACAGTCGTCAGCAGCGCCACCCGCTCGGCGAACAGGCCCTCCTGCCACAGTCGTTCCGTCTCCTGGGGATGTTCGTCGGGGACCTGGTGCCGGACGCCGTCGCGCAGCGCGAACTTCCAGTCGGCGTTGTGCCGCGCCAGCCACAGCGCCCGCGGGCCGGCGAACGCCAGTGTCTCGGCCCGTAGATCGGTACGGGCGCGCGCGGCGTCCAGCAGTGCGGGCAGCAGCGCGGCAGGCGCGCGATAGCCCTGGGTGTTCGCCTCCGCGAGCCACTGTGGCAGCAGCTCACCCAGGTCCGGACCCGAACCGCGCCGCCCGGCCGCCGCCCCGGCCGGACTCGACCCGCTCAGCGCCCGGTCGGCGAGCAGCGTCGCCAGCCGCCGCTCGGCCGCGCTGGGCAGCGGCTCCCGCTCGTCCGCCGGGGCGGGTTCGGGCCGCTGCCGGGACACGGCGGGCCGCGCACCCGCCCGGCGACGGACGGTTTCGGTGGCCGCCGTGTCCAAGAGGGTCGTCACGCTTCCGCCCGGTGGGCGCCGCCGCTCGGACCCCAGCAGCGCGGCGGTCACCAGCTCCCCCCAGTCCCCGGCACGCGCTGCCCCGGACTCCGGCTCCGGGACTGCCGCCGCCCTTGTCCGTGACCCGGCGGCCCGCGTCTGCGCCTTGCCCTTCGGGCCGCGGACTGTGCTGTCGGCTCCGCCGTGCTGCTCCTGCGCGTCGCCGGCCGACGGCTCGCTCTCGCGTATGCGCCGTCCCGCTTCCGTCTCAACCGTCACATCAGCCTCTTCCATCGCCGCTCGCCGTTCCGCCTGTGGACCGTCCGCCTTTGCTTCACCCCCCGCAGTCACAAGGGGATGGGCTTGCCCTCGCTCCAGGCCGTGTGCGGGGCGAAGCCGCGGTGGCCGCATTCGCCGAAGACCGTGACCGGCCCGTCCGCGGAGATCGCCAGCAATCTCCACAACGCTGCGACGCTGGTGCCCGGCGCCACCGGCAGGGCGATCTCCTCGCCGGCAGCCGCGAGTTGCCAGCCGTCCTGGCTGCCGCCGCCTCTTCCCTGCCGGACCGCGGCGCCCCCTCCGTCGCCGCGCTGCGGACCCGTACCGCCGCCTGCCGGGCCGGAGCCGGGCGGTGGAACGGGCACCACCTCTCGCAGCACGCACGGCCACCCCTCCAGCCAAGGGTCGCCGCGCAGGGCTTCCGAGTAGGCGTCCAAGGCCTGCTGGATGCCCGCGCCCGGTGGCACGAAGCCGGGGAGCGGAGCTCCGTGCCGCTCCCCGAGGGCGGCGCGCAGCGGGCCGGCCCCCGGGTAGTAGGCCAGCTCCGCGTCCAGGGCCGCGCCCACCGGCAGCGCCAGTTCCGGAGCGCGCCCGCCCGCGCCGTAGGAGAGCAACAGGGCGTCCCGTCCTGTGGTGCGGCCGTGCAGCCAGATGCGGCGTACCGTCAAGCGCCCCTCGTCGCTGTCCCGCTGCGCCAGCACCAGCCACTCGTCCCGTATCAAGGCCTGCTCGTCCGCCAGCAGTTCGGCTGCCTCCACCGTCAGGCCGACGCGCGATCTGACGGTTTCGGCGAGCGGGGGCGGCAGTTCGTCGGCTCTCATCCAGCCGCGGGTCAGCAGGTGGAGCAGCGCGCACTCCGCCAGCAGCCGCTCGGGCCAGCCCTCTCCGGACCCGGGGACGGTGCCCAGCTCGCGTATCCGGGTTGCCAACCCGGGAGCCTGGGCGTCGACCATGCGGGCCGCCATCTCCTCCCACGGCGCGTACCCCGACTGCTCCGCACCCGCGAGGCCGCCCCGCAGCAGATCGGTCAGCCGGTGCTCCAACTCCTCGGCGCCCGCCGTGATCCGCGCGGCGCGCTGCTCGGCCCGGCGGCGCGCGGCCTCGGCCCGTTGCCGGGCGTCCTCCTCTCCACCACGCGCCGTCTCGCCTGCGGTCGCCCCCTCTCCCGCGCTGCGCGCCGCACCCGGCTCGCCGCCCGTACCGTCCGCACCGCCCGTTCCCGCACTGCTGCCGGCCGCCTTCTTGTTCGCGCGCTGTCTGCGGCCACTCAGCCAGCCGTCGGCCCACTCCGGAGGGTCGCTCCCCTCCGCGACGGCTGCCTCGTCGCCCGCCCAGAGCAGCAGCAGTCCGACCGCGTGCTTGCACGGGAACTTCCGGCTGGGGCACGAGCACTTGTAGCCGGGCCCTTGGCCCCCGTCGAGGTCCACCACCGTCTCGTACGGCTTGCTTCCGCTGCCTTTGCACTGCCCCCATACCGCGCCGCCGTCCGACCCCGCCTCCGTCCACGGGCCGGGCGCCGACAGCTTGCTCCCCGCGCGACGTGACGCGTCGTCAGGCGCCAGCGCCATTACCTGCTCCGCCGTCCAGCGAACCGCCTGTCCACCCATGCCGAAAACGGTAGGCGGCGCCACTGACAACGTCCCTCGACCGGCCATCGTCGCAGGTCGGAGCGATTGTCAGTGGCGCCGTGCAGAGTGGTTGACGGATCGGCCGACGCGCTGCGGCGCGGGGGTTCCTTCCCTGGCCATCCCCTTGTCTTTTTCCGTTACGAGAGCCCTGCGTTGAGGGGGAGTTGTGACCGAGAGCCATGTCGCAGACCCGGCCGCCGAGTCCGTGCAAGAGCCGGTATCCGGCCCGGCTGCCGCAGCCGCTCCTGCCACCGCGCTGCGCCCGCACGCCGAGGACGCCTTCGCCGACGAGCTGACGGCCCTCGCCGAGGTCGACGACCGGCCGCGGCCCGCACGCTGGCGGCTGTCCCCATGGGCCGTGGCGACCTATCTGCTCGGCGGTGAGCTGCCCGGAGGCAAGGTCGTCACGCCCAAGTACGTGGGCCCGCGCCGCATCGTCGAGGTTGCGATCAGCACACTGGCCACCGACCGGGCCCTGCTGCTGCTCGGTGTGCCCGGCACGGCCAAGACCTGGGTGTCGGAGCACCTGGCCGCCGCGGTCAGCGGGGACTCCACGCTGCTGGTCCAGGGCACGGCGGGCACCGCGGAAGAGGCGATCCGCTACGGATGGAACTACGCGCAGCTGCTCGCCCAGGGGCCCAGCCGCGAGGCGCTGGTGCCGAGTCCGGTGATGCGCGCGATGGCCGAGGGGATGACGGCCCGGGTCGAGGAACTGACCCGTATCCCCGCCGATGTGCAGGACACGTTGATCACCGTGCTGTCGGAGAAGACCCTCCCGATCCCCGAGCTGGGTGAGGAGGTGCAGGCGGTCAGCGGCTTCAACCTGATCGCGACGGCCAACGACCGCGACCGGGGGGTCAACGAGTTGTCGAGCGCGCTGCGCCGCCGCTTCAACACGGTGGTGCTGCCGCTGCCCGAGACGGCCGAGGCGGAGGTGGAGATCGTGGCCCGCCGGGTCGGCCAGCTGGGCCGTTCCCTCGATCTGCCGCCCGCACCCGAGGGGTTCGACGAGATCCGCAGGGTGGTCACCGTCTTCCGGGAGCTGCGGGAGGGCGTCACCGACGACGGCCGCACCAAGCTCAAGTCCCCCTCCGGCACGCTTTCGACGGCCGAGGCCATCTCGGTCGTCACCGGTGGCCTCGCACTGTCGGCGCACTTCGGCGACGGAGTACTGCGCGCCGGTGACGTGGCCGCCGGGATCCTCGGCGCCGTTGTCCGCGATCCCTCCTCCGACCAGGTGGTGTGGCAGGAGTATCTCGAGGCTGTCGTGCGCGAGCGCGAGGGCTGGAAGGACTTCTACCGCGCCTGCCGAGAGGTGTCCGCATGACGGCTGTCCGAGAGGGCGCGGCGGGACCACCCGTCCGCGAGCGCCCGGCAGGTCCGCTGTTGCTGGGGGTGCGGCATCACGGCCCCGGCTCGGCCCGCGCGGTCGATGCCGTGTTGGAGGCGTACGAGCCGCGCGTGGTTCTGATCGAGGGGCCGCCCGAGGGCGACGCGGTGGTCGGGCTGGCGGCGGACGAGGCCATGGTCCCGCCGGTGGCGCTGCTGGCGCACGCCGTCAACGAGCCGGGCAAGGCCGCGTTCTGGCCGCTGGCGGAGTTCTCCCCGGAGTGGGTGGCGATCCGCTGGGCGGTACGGCGCGGCGTCCCGGTCCGCTTCATCGACCTGCCCGCCTCCCACACGCTCGCCATGAGCGACGGGCCGGAGGAGGCACCGGGAGAAGGGGCGGAGAAGCCACCGGGAGAGCCACAGCCAGAGTCACGGGAAGAGGGGGAGAAGACGGTCCCCGGCGGCACCGACGGGGGTGGTGCCGCCGGGGACATCGAACCCGCACCCGGGCGGGAGCGCGTGGACGAAGTGCGGCTCGATCCGCTGGCGGCGCTCGCGGAGGCCGCCGGATACGACGATCCGGAGCGCTGGTGGGAGGACGCCGTCGAACACCGGGGTGGCGAGCGGGGCACCCGCCCCGCCGACCCCTACGAGCCGTTCGCGGCACTCGGTGAGGCCATGGCCGAACTGCGGGCGGTGCACGGGGAGGGCGGCCACGAGCGGGATCTCCTCCGGGAGGCCCATATGCGGCTGCGGCTGCGCGAGGCGCGCAAGGAGTTCGGGGACGCGGCGACGGCCGTGGTCTGCGGCGCCTGGCATGTTCCCGCACTCGGCGAGTCCACGACGGTGACTGCCGACCGGCAGGCGCTCAAGGGGCTGCCCAAGGTGAAGACCGAGATCACCTGGGTGCCCTGGACGCACCGTCGCCTGGCGCGCCGGTCCGGGTACGGCGCCGGGATCGCCTCCCCGGGCTGGTACGGGCACCTCTTCTCGGCCCCGGACCGGCCGGTGGCGCGGTGGATGACCAAGGTGGCCGGACTGCTGCGGGCGCAGGACCACTCGGTCTCCTCCGCCCACCTCATCGAGGCCGTGCGACTGGCTGAGACGCTGGCCGCGATGCGCGGTCGCCCGCTGGCCGGGCTGACCGAGACGACCGATGCGATACGGGCTGTGCTGTGCGAGGGCTCGGACGTGCCGCTGGAGCTGATCCTCGACCAGCTCGTGGTCGGTGACGTACTGGGCGAGGTCCCCGAAGGAGCCCCGGCCGTCCCCCTCCAACGGGATGTGGCACGTCAGCAGCGTGCCGTACGGCTCAAACCGGCCGCCGCCGAGCGCGAACTCGATCTGGACCTGCGCAAGGAGACCGACGCGGCACGCAGCCGGCTGCTGCACCGGCTGCGGCTGCTGGGCATCGGCTGGGGCGAGCCCGCCCGTTCCCGGAGCGGCAGCACCGGCACCTTTCGGGAGAGCTGGCGGCTCCGCTGGGAGCCGGAGCTGTCCGTGCGGGTGGCCGAGGCCGGCATCTGGGGCACGACGGTGTACGAGGCGGCCACCGCCAAGGCGAGATCCCAGGCGACGGAGGCGGGCGGCACCACGCTCGCCGACGTGACGGCCCTTGCCGAGCTGTGTCTGCTGGCTCAACTGCCGGACGCGTTGCCCGTCGTGATGCGGGTGCTGGCCGACCGGGCGGCGCTGGAGTCGGACGTCGGACATCTGGCGCGGGCCCTTCCCGCGCTGGTGCGCACGCTGCGCTACGGCGATGTGCGGGGCACGGACGCGGGCGCGTTGGCGGAGGTCGCCGGGGGTATGGCCGAGCGGGTCTGCGTCGGCCTCCCGCCCGCCTGCGCGGGGCTGGACGGCGAGGGTGCCCGGGACATGCGCGGTCATCTGGACGCCGCGCACCAGGCGGTGAATCTGCTCGCCCGCGACGAACCGGACGCCTCCGCCGACGGGCCGGACGCCTCCGCCGACGCGCCGGACGGCCCCGGTACCGGGTCGCTGCCGGGCGGTGAGGGCCGGGCTGCAGCTGGATTGCTGGGCCGGTGGCGGGCGGTGCTGCGCACCCTGGCCGAGCGGGACCGGATACCCGGTCTGCTGCGCGGCCGTTGCGCGCGGCTGCTGCTGGACGACGGCGAACTGGCGGACGACGAGGCGGAGCGGCTGATGAGCCTTGTGCTGTCTCCGGGTACGCCGCCGGCGGAGGCGGCGGCGTGGATCGAGGGTGTCCTCGCGGGCGGCGGGATGCTGCTGGTCCATGACGAACGGCTGCTCGCGCTCATCGACCGCTGGCTGACGGGAGTCCCCGGCGACGCGTTCACCGATGTGCTGCCGCTGCTGCGGCGGACGTTCGCGGAGTACGAGACGGGAGTGCGGCGCACCCTCGGGGAACTGGTGCGGCGCGGGCCGGTGGGCGACGGCGACCGGCAGGGGGCCGGCCCGGCCGAGTCGCTGACGGGGTTCGGGGCCGGACTGGACACCGGCCGGGCGGACGCCGTGCGGCCGACGGTTCGGCTGCTGATCGGGCTGTCGCGGCTGAGCGGCGACAGCCCGACCCGCAAGAGCGACCGGACCCGCAAGAGCGACCCGACGGGCGAGAGCGACCCGGCGCACGAGAGCGCCGAGACCGAGGGGGAGGTGGCGCGCGTATGACGGTTCCCGCGGACCACGTGGGGGCGACCGGGACAGCGGTCGGTGCCGAGGAGGCCGAGCGGCTGCGGCGCTGGCGGCTGGTGCTGGGCGGCGGAGCGGCGGACGGCACCGGCTGTGCGCTGAGCGCCACCGACAGCGGCATGGACCGCACGCTGGAGGCCGTCTACGGCGGCGGACCCGGTGGCAGGGGATCCGGTGGCGGGCCGGCCGGCGGCGGCAGCGGCGGCGGAGCCTCGGGCGGGCTCGGGGCCTCGGCTCCGCACGTCTCGCGGTGGCTGGGCGACATCCGCACCTACTTCCCCAGCTCCGTCGTGCAGGTGATGCAGCGCGACGCGATAGACCGGCTGGGGCTCTCCGCGCTGTTGCTGGAGCCGGAGATGCTGGAGGCCGTCGAGCCGGATGTGCACCTGGTCGGCACCCTGCTGTCGCTCAACAAGGCGATGCCGGAGACGAGCAGGGAGACCGCGCGAGCGGTGGTGCGCAAGGTTGTCGCGGAGTTGGAGAAGCGGCTCGCCTCCCGGACACGCTCGACCCTCACCGGCGCGCTCGACCGCTCGGCGAAGGTCAACCGTCCCCGGCACCGGGACATCGACTGGGACCGCACCATCCGCGCCAATCTCAAGAACTATCTGCCCGAGCAGAAGACGATCGTTCCGGAGCGGCTGATCGGATACGGGCGGGCGGCGCAGGCGGTCAAGAAGGACGTCATCCTCTGCATCGACCAGTCGGGTTCGATGGCGTCCTCGGTCGTCTACGCCTCCGTCTTCGGCGCGGTGCTGGCGTCGATGCGGACGCTCGACACCCGGCTCGTCGTCTTCGACACCAGCGTGGTGGATCTGACCGACGACCTGGACGATCCCGTCGATGTGCTCTTCGGTACCCAGCTGGGCGGGGGCACCGACATCAACCGTGCGCTCGCCTACTGCCAGTCCCGGATCAGCCGTCCGGCGGAGACGGTCGTCGTCCTGATCAGCGACCTTTACGAGGGCGGGATACGGCAGGAGATGCTCAAGCGGGTCGCCGCCATGAAGGGGGCAGGTGTTCAATTCGTCACTCTCCTCGCCCTCTCCGACGAGGGAGCGCCCTCCTACGACCGTGACCACGCCGCCGCGCTCGCGGCGCTGGGTGCTCCCGCGTTCGCCTGTACGCCGGACCACTTCCCGGAGGTGATGGCGGCCGCGATCGAGAAGCGCGCCCTGCCCGTTCCGGACTAGAGCGCGCCCGGCGAGCGTGGGTGGGGTGCCCCGCGGGGACGCGAGGCACCCCCACCTCGGAAAGCGTTCGGCTCCTCAGAGCGTGACCGGCTCCCCGGAGAGTGACCGGCCGCGCTGTGACCGTTGTCACCGCGTATGTGTGAGGTGCGATTTAGGCAGCGCACGCACGCAGGGCTAACCTGCAAGGCGGACATGCCGCGCGACCCGTGGACGCCGCGGCCCTGCGGCACGCCCACGCTGACAACGACCGCGAGACCACTGATTAAGGGGACGGACGCGCGTGGACCTGTTCGAGTACCAGGCGAGGGATCTCTTCGCCAAGCATGACGTACCGGTGCTGGCCGGTGAAGTCATCGAGACACCTGAGGCGGCGCGCGAGGTGACCGAGCGGCTCGGCGGCCGGGCGGTCGTCAAGGCGCAGGTCAAGACCGGCGGCCGCGGCAAGGCCGGTGGCGTCAAGCTGGCCTCCGACCCGGCGGACGCGGTCGAGAAGGCCGGCCAGATCCTGGGCATGGACATCAAGGGCCACACGGTCCACAAGGTGATGCTCGCCCAGACCGCGGACATCCAGGAGGAGTACTACGTCTCCTTCCTCCTCGACCGCACCAACCGCACCTTCCTGGCCATGGCCTCCGTCGAGGGCGGCGTGGAGATCGAGGAGGTCGCGGCCACCAAGCCGGAGGCGCTGGCCAAGATCCCGGTGGACGCCATCGAGGGTGTGACCGAGGCGAAGGCCCGTGAGATCGCCGAGGCCGCTAAGTTCCCGGCCGAGCTGATCGACCAGATCAGCAATGTGCTGGTCAAGCTGTGGGATGTGTTCGTCAAGGAGGACGCGCTCCTCGTCGAGGTCAACCCGCTGGTCAAGACCGCCGACGGCACGGTGATCGCGCTGGACGGCAAGGTGTCGCTGGACGCCAACGCCGACTTCCGTCAGCCCGACCACGAGGCGCTGGAGGACAAGGCGGCGGCCGACCCGCTGGAGGCCGCGGCCAAGGCCAAGAACCTCAACTACGTCAAGCTGGACGGCCAGGTCGGCATCATCGGCAACGGCGCGGGTCTGGTCATGTCCACCCTCGACGTCGTCGCGTACGCGGGCGAGGCGCACAACAACGTCAAGCCGGCCAACTTCCTCGACATCGGTGGCGGCGCCTCCGCCGAGGTGATGGCCAACGGTCTGGAGATCATTCTCGGTGACCCCGACGTCAAGTCGGTCTTCGTGAATGTCTTCGGCGGCATCACCGCCTGCGACGCGGTCGCCAACGGCATCGTGCAGGCGCTCGAGCTGCTCAAGTCCAAGGGCGAGGACGTCAACAAGCCGCTGGTCGTCCGTCTCGACGGCAACAACGCCGAGCTGGGCCGCAAGATCCTGACCGACGCGGCGCACCCGCTCGTGCAGCAGGTGGACACCATGGACGGCGCGGCCGACAAGGCCGCCGAGCTGGCCGCCAAGTAAGCCCGGACGAGACCGAACGAGGACATCGACACACCATGGCTATCTTCCTCACCAAGGAGAGCAAGGTCATCGTCCAGGGGATGACCGGCTCGGAGGGCCAGAAGCACACCAAGCGGATGCTGGCCTCCGGCACCAACATCGTCGGCGGTGTGAACCCCCGCAAGGCGGGCACGACCGTTGACTTCGACGGCACCGAGGTGCCCGTCTTCGGCGGCGTCAAGGAGGCCATGGAGGCCACCGGCGCCGACGTCACCGTGATCTTCGTCCCGCCGAAGTTCACCAAGGACGCCGTCATCGAGGCGGTCGACGCGGGCATCGGCCTCGCCGTCGTGATCACCGAGGGCATCGCCGTCCACGACACCGCCTACTTCTGGGACTACGCGGCCCAGAAGGGGAACAAGACGCGGATCGTCGGCCCGAACTGCCCGGGTCTGATCACCCCCGGCCAGTCGAACGCCGGCATCATCCCGTCCGACATCACCAAGCCGGGCCGCATCGGTCTGGTCTCCAAGTCGGGCACGCTGACGTACCAGATGATGTACGAGCTGCGTGACATCGGCTTCTCGACCTGCGTCGGCATCGGCGGTGACCCGGTCATCGGCACCACGCACATCGACGCCCTCAAGGCGTTCGAGGCCGACCCCGAGACCGATCTGATCGTCATGATCGGTGAGATCGGCGGTGACGCGGAGGAGCGCGCGGCCGACTTCATCAAGGAGAACGTGACCAAGCCGGTTGTCGGCTATGTCGCGGGCTTCACCGCTCCGGAGGGCAAGACCATGGGTCACGCCGGCGCCATCGTCTCCGGCTCCTCCGGTACCGCTCAGGCGAAGAAGGAGGCCCTCGAGGCCGCGGGCGTGAAGGTCGGCAAGACCCCGTCCGAGACCGCGCGGCTCGCGCGGGAGCGCCTCAGCGCCTGATGCGCGCCCGCCGCACCGGCTGTGCCGGACGCGCTTGCCGCGCTCGCCACGGCCGACGCGCTCGCCACGGCAGCCGCTGCGTCGGCGGCAGCGCATAGGCGCAGCGCGGCGGATCGACACCGGTTCGCCCGGCTGATTGCTCGACGGGCCCGCACCCTCCGGGGTGCGGGCCCGTCAGCTGTTCCGCTCCCACTTCTGCGGCTGCTGGAAATCGCGCAGGTGCACACGTTCGTTGGTGGAGCGGAGTTGGGGGAGGTAGGCGTGACCGGCTCCGCCGGCCGGTTTCCGATGGGCGCGTCCGGCCTTGTCCGCGTCACTCGTACGGGTGGTTTCCGACCCCACGCCCCCGCCCTGCCCCAGGTCCGGGCCTCGCCCCGGGCCCCGTTCCACGGTGGTCGTCCCGGCAGCCGCATCCACCCCCGTACGCATACTCGTTCCCGTTCCCGTTCCCGTGCCCGTGCCCGTGCCCACGCCCGTGCTCGGTCCGCCCGGCAGCGAGACCGGTGCGAACGTCCGCGGCGGGGTCCGGACCGGCTTGTCCGACGGGGTGCCTCCGGTCTCCGTCGTCAGCAGCGTGAAGACCGTCGCCGCCGTCACCGCGGCTGTCAGACCGATCGAGGCCCGGGTCCACATCCGCGTCGTACGGAGACTTTCGCGCCCTACCAGCCGGGGCGGTAGGGGGCGTACCGGTTGCGCGGCGGCCAGCTCGCGCAGCGTGCGCGCCAGTACGGCACCGCGCTGCCGTCGCGGCGTCCGTGCCAGCAGCGGCCAGTCCTCCTCCATCGCCGCCCGCCCGTGTGTGACCCGGCCTGCCGCCGCCTGCGTGCTGCACTCCACCTCGGTCGCCGTCTCGGGCAGGGTCAGCCCGAGCCCGTAGTGCAGCAGAAGCGCGGCGCGGTAGCTGCGCGGCAGCCCGAGGAACGCCTCCAGGACCGCCCGGTCGGCGGGTGCCATCGGATACGGCTGTGGCCTGCGGCGGCCCGGATGGAACTGATGCCAGGGCGAGAGCGCGTACTCGTACACCGTGGCCCGTACCGTGCGCGTCGGATCGGTTGCCGCGAGCACTTTCGGCCAGTGCTGCCACGCCTGGTGGAACGCCCAGCGCACCGCGCGTTCGGCCACCTGGCGGTGACCGCTCAACAGCAGCGCCTGTCGCGTCAGCGCCCGCGCCTGCCGCCGGTACAGCTCGTCGAACGCCGCGACCGGATCGTCCGGCAACGCCGTGGACTGCCGGGCCGACCGGAGGAATTCCGCCACCGGCCCGGGTACCGACGCCACCACCTCGACCCGTGGCTCCGGCTCACTGCGCGGCGCCGGTGCCGACACCCGTGGCGGACCGACGGCCCCCGGCTGCGACTCGCTGCGCGGCGTCGGCGGAAGGGTCGCTTGGCTGTTCGCGTCCTGACTGTTCGCGTCCTGGTCGCCGTCCGCCACCGGGGCGGGGGGTTCTTCGGAGGCCGCCGAGGACTCTGCTCCGTCCGGGGCGAGCGGCGCCTTCGCTTCCGCTTCCGCTGCCGGTGCTTCCGCTGCCGGTGCTTCCGCTGCCTGTACTTTCTCTGCCGGCTCTTGTGTGTCTTGTGCGTCTTCTGCGACTGCTGCATCGGTGGGCTCGGCCGAGCCTGGCGTCTCCACCACATCAGTCGTCACATCAGTCGTCTGCGGAGGCTGCGACGGCTCCGCCGACTCCTGCCCCTCAGGCTCCTGCGGCGCCTCTTGTGCCGCCTGTGGTGTTGTCTCCTGCGCCCCGGACGCCTCGACGACGAACTGCTCCGCCTGTTCCGTCTGGTCCGTCCGGCCCATCTGCTTCGTCGGTTCCAGCGGTTTCAGCGGCTCTGTCGGCGGAGTCGACGGCTTCGGCGGTTGCGCCTCTGCGCTGTTCTTCGTCCGCTTCGCGGCCGGCCGCCTTCCCCGCTTCTTACCCTTCGCTGTTTTGGCCGCTTTCGCGATCTTCGCGGTGTTCACCGTCTTCGCGGTATTCACCGTCTGCGTCGCCTTCGCCGCGCCCTTTTCCGCAGCGGTCTTGGTCGAGGGGGCGTCGGAGGCTCCCGGGGAATGGCGCTTTGCCGCGTTCGCGGCCGCATCGGCGGAGGCGGAGGAAAGATGCATAGCCCTTAGCTTGTGCGACACAGCGACAAAATGCCTGCTACTAGGGCAAAACGGGTGTTCTTGGCAGCATGGCGCCGTGAGCCAATTGACGCACCGCGGTCCGTCGTTGTCCTCGGGCCGTGGCCACCCCCGCCCCCTGCCCCTGACCAGCGGCTGGTTGCTGGGCGGCGCCGTGGCCGCCGGGCTCGGGCTCGGCGTGTTCGCGGTCGTCGTCCTGCTGCTGTGGACCGTCTCCCCGTACCCCGACAGCGGAGCCGGAGGCGCCCTGCGTACGGCGGCGGACCTGTGGTTGCTTGCGCACGGCACGCATCTCGTACGACACGAAACGCTCGCCGGGTCATCCGCACCCGTGGGGGTGACCCCGTTGCTGCTGACGGCGGTACCCGTGTGGCTGCTGTGGCGCGCCACGCGGGAGGGGCTGGACGCGCGGCTCACGGCGGACGACGACGACACGTACGGGCCGCTCGCCGTCGCCGGCTGGGTCGCGGGCGGCTATCTCCTCGTCGCCGCCGCCGCGGTCGCCTACGCGTCCGGCAGCCCGATCGAGGCCGAACCTGTCAGCACGGTCTGGCGCCTGCCCCTGTTCGTCGTCGTGGTGACCGGACTGTGTGCGGCGTACTGCACCCGGAATCCCTCACGGTCCGTCGCGACCGGCTGGGCGGCCTTCCTCGCCCGGCTGCCGGAGGCGGCCCGGGTTCGCCTTCGGGTACTCCTCCGGCACGTCACCCGCGATCGTGCGGCCCTGGCCGTACAGGCGGGCGGGGCGGCCACGGTCGTCCTGTGCGCCGGGGGCGCGATGCTGCTCGCGGGCGCCCTCATCTGGAACCTGCAAGCTGTGTTCGGTGTCTTCCCGGAGCTCACCGACAGTGCCTCCGGCCGGTTCGCGGTGGTGCTGCTCACGATCGCGCTGCTGCCCAACGCGATGCTGTGGGCGACGTCGTACGGCCTGGGCCCCGGCTTCACGCTGGGCGCCGGCAGCGTCGTGGCTCCGGCCGGCACGAGCTCGGCGCCGCAGTTGCCGCCGTTCCCGCTGCTGTCCGCCGTACCGGACGAGGGGACCGGCAGCGTCGTGCAGTGGTGCCTGGCGGGTACGGTCCCGCTGCTGGGCGGTCTGATGTGCGGCTGGTGGGTGGGCCGCTCGGAGGTGGCGGTCGGACCCCCGCCAAAGGGAGCTCACGGCAGGGCGGGCTGGCGCGCCGTCGTCGTCACCGTGCCGCTCGCGGCGCTGTTGTGCGGCAGCCTCCTGGCACTGTCCACAGCGTGCGCGGGTGGACCCCTCGGCAACGACGCGCTCGCGCATCTGGGCCCCTACTGGTGGCAGACCGGTGGCGCGGCATGCGGCTGGCTGCTCGTCGTCGGCCTGCCGACCGCGCTGTGGGTCCGGTGGTGGACGCTGCACACCGAGCGCAGGGCGGCAGCCGCAGCGGAGCGGGCGGCGGAAGCTGCGGCACTGGCCGCCGAGGGACACGGCCCCGACGCCGCCTGGCACACGGACGAGGCCCGCCGTGAGCGGTGGTCCGCGATGAAGACCGCCTCCGGCGGACTGATGGCCGACTTCGTGCCGGACGATCCGAGGGATCACAGGTGGTACGTCGAGCGGTTCGGCCCGATCGAGACGGACCGGGCGCACGACCAGCGCACTCCGGCCACGGACCCGGACAACGCCCCGGACACCGCCCCGGACGTTGGCTCCGCACCCGGCGCTGGTTCCGCACCCGGCGCTGGTTCCGCACCCGACGCGGGCTCCGCACCCGACGCGGGCTCCGCACCCGACATCGGATCCGCTCCCGGCGCGGGCTCCGTTCCCGGCCGCGGCTTCGCTGCCGTCTGCGGCGCCGGCTCAGGAGCAGGCGCAGGCGCCGACTCGGAACCCGGCCCCGGCCCCACCGCTGACACCAACGCCAAGGCCAACGCCAAGGCTGACACCAACGCCTAGCCGCGTCGCAGGGAGCGGGCCGGCGTCGGCGGAGCTCAGCGGTCTTCCAGGAACGGCCGCAGCTCCTCGGGGAGGTGCCGCTTGCAGTCGTCGCGGGAGGACTGGGTCAGCGCGTCGTTCTGGCAGGCGTAGTAGTCGCTGTAGACGAACTGGAACGAGAACGTCGCCGCGACGATCATCAGCGTCAGGCCCGCGGTGACCAGCCCGCTGATGGCCGCTGTCCGCTTGGCCTTGTCCGCCTGCGCCGGGGTGACGGCGAGCGGGACCGGGGGGCGGCCGTCCTTGCCGTCCCCGGTACGGGCACCGGCACCCGCGGTGTCGTCCCGCTCCGGGCCGCGGGAGGTGCCCGCCACGTCCTCCGCGGTCGCGGCGGGCCCGCGGCGACCACGCTTGCCGCTCTTGCCGCCCTTGCTGTTTTTGTCCGCCTTCGCCGTCGCGGACTTCGGCAGCTTGCCGCGCAGTGCGTTGATGCCCCAGTACAGCGAGAGCGCGCCCAGCAGCAGGGCGACCTGCGGCACGCTCAGCAGTGCGAAGAAGAGCCCCCAGATACCGGAGTGCAGGGAGTATCGGGCGTGCCGCTGGAGGGGGTCGGTGGGGTCCCAGCGCATACCGCGGCTCCCACCGGGACCGGCCGGACCGCCGGGACCGCCCGGACCGCCCGGACCGCCGGGTCCCTGGCCGCCGCGGCTCGGACCGCCGCCACCGCCGTTCCCGCCGCCCGAGGTGCCCGGTCCGCCGCCGAATCCGCCGCCCTGCCGGCCCGGCTGCTTGCTGCTCCACTGGCTGCCCCACGCCGAGGGCTGCTGCTCACCCTCCGAAGAGCCGGAGCCACCGTTCTCCCCGCCGCCCGACCCGTTCCCCGAGTCGTTCCCCGACCCGTTCCCCGAGCCGTCGCCGTCGGACGACCCCGAGGACCCCGACGACCTGGCCACCCGTGGCTCCCACGGCTGGTCCGGCTGCCCCTCCGGCGGTGGCGCGAAGGGGTTGTCCTCGCGGGAGGTGCTGTCGGATGCGGCCGCACGGCGGCGTCGGTCGGTCATCTGGTGTGTGTCTTCCTCATCGCTTCCGCGTCGCTTCCACGGCCCTGCGGCCCCCGAGCCCCCGCGGGTACCCAAGGAGACCGTGTCCCTGACGCTACCTTCCGCATGCGCCCCCGTCCCGTGGGGGCCGTTCCGAGTGCCGGTATCGTTGCCGACGGTCGAACGCTTCGTAGAGTTCCCCGGAATCTTCGGGTCCACGTACTTGTACGACCACACAATTCCGTCTCCCCGCGAGAGAGAGCCCCGTCGTGGACGCGCAGTCCTTCCGTCCCGTCGCCCCCGTGCGCCTCGCCGTCCTGGTGTCCGGTTCCGGCACGAACCTGCAGGCGCTGATCGACGCCGAGGCCGATCCCGCCCTCGACACTCCGTACGAGATCGTCGTCGTCGGGGCCGACCGGAGCGGTGTCGAGGGGTTGGCGCGGGCCGAGCGGGCCGGGATCCCCACCTATGTGTGCAGGGTCAAGGACTACGACAGCCGCGAGGAGTGGGACGCCGCGCTCGCCGAGGCCACCGCGGCGCACGCGCCGGACCTGGTCGTCTCCGCGGGCTTCATGAAGGTGGTCGGCAGTCGCTTCCTGGCGCGTTTCGGCGGGCGGTTCCTCAACACCCACCCCGCACTGCTCCCCAGTTTTCCCGGCGCCCACGGCGTACGCGACGCGCTCGCGTACGGCGCGAAAGTGACCGGGTGCACCGTCCACTTCGTCGACGACGGCGTCGACACCGGACCCGTCATCGCGCAGCGCGCGGTCGAGGTCCTGGACGAGGACTACACCGACGAGGGTGCCGCTCTGCACGAGCGGATCAAGGAAGTCGAGCGACGGCTGCTCGTCGAGGTCGTGGTGCGCATCGCCCGCCACGGCTATGCCCTCGAGGGGCCGAACATGAGAAGGGTACGACTGGGTCATGAGTGAGAGTGCAGCGCTGGGCGCCAAGCGGCCGATCCGCCGCGCGCTGGTCAGTGTGTTCGACAAGACGGGGCTCGACGAGCTGGCACGGGGGCTGCACGCCGCCGGGGTGCAGCTCGTCTCGACCGGTTCGACGGCGAAGCAGATCGCGGACGCCGGGGTTCCGGTCACCCCTGTCGAGGAGCTGACCGGCTTCCCCGAGTGCCTGGACGGGCGGGTCAAGACGCTGCACCCGCGCGTGCACGCGGGCATCCTCGCCGACCAGCGGCTGGAGGCACACCGGGAGCAGCTGGGCGAGCTGGGTGTCGAGCCGTTCGAGCTGGTCGTCGTCAACCTCTACCCGTTCGCGGAGACCGTCGCCTCCGGCGCCTCGGACGACGAGTGCGTGGAGAAGATCGACATCGGCGGCCCCTCGATGGTCCGCGCCGCCGCCAAGAACCACCCGTCCGTGGCGGTCGTCGTCAATCCCGACCGCTACGGCGAGGTGCTCAAGGCCGTCGAGAACGGCGGCTTCGACCTGGCGGCCCGCAAGCGGCTGGCGGGCGAGGCCTTCCAGCACACCGCTGCCTACGACATGGCGGTGGCGGGCTGGTTCGCCACTTACGCCGAGACCGGCGCAGGGGACGAGACCGGAGGCGGGGAAGCGGACGCGGGCGGGTCCGCCGCCTCCCAGTTCCCGTCCTTCCTCGGGGTCACCTACGAGCGCAAGAACGTGCTGCGGTACGGCGAGAATCCGCACCAGCCCGCCGCGCTCTACACGGGTGGCTGCGGTGGTCTGGCCGAGGCCGAGCAGCTGCACGGCAAGGAGATGTCGTACAACAACTACGTCGACACCGATGCCGCGCGCCGCGCCGCCTACGACCACACCGAGCCGTGTGTCGCCGTCATCAAGCACACCAACCCCTGCGGCATCGCGGTGGGCGCGGACGTCGCCGAGGCGCACCGCAAGGCACACGCCTGCGACCCGCTGTCCGCGTACGGCGGGGTGATCGCCGTGAACCGGCCGGTGTCCGTGGCGATGGCCGAGCAGGTCGCGGAGATCTTCACCGAGGTCGTCGTCGCCCCCGACTACGAGGACGGGGCGATCGAGGTCCTCTCCCGGAAGAAGAACATCCGGGTGCTGCGCTGTCCCGAGGCGCCGACCGCACCGGCCGAGTTCCGTCCCATCGACGGCGGCGGGCTCGCGCAGGTCAAGGACGCCTTCCAGGCCGCGGGTGACGACCCGGCGTGCTGGACCCTGGCGGCGGGGGAGGCGCTGTCCGCCGACGAGCTGGCCGAACTGGCCTTCGCCTGGCGGGCCTGCCGCGCGGTGAAGTCCAACGCGATCCTGCTCGGCAAGGACCGCGCGACCGTGGGCGTCGGCATGGGCCAGGTCAACCGCGTCGACTCGGCCCGCCTCGCAGTCCAGCGAGCCGGAGCGGAGCGGGCACGCGGCGCCTACGCGGCTTCCGACGCGTTCTTCCCCTTCCCCGACGGTCTGGAGGTGCTGGCCGAGGCAGGGGTGCGCGCCGTCGTCCAGCCGGGTGGATCGGTCCGCGACGAGCAGGTCGTGGAGGCCGCCACCAAGGCGGGCGTGACGATGTATCTGACCGGGACGCGGCACTTCTTCCACTGAGCGCTGAGCCGATACGCAGGGCCGTGCAGCCGCTGCAGCTGCTGCACGGCACTGAGTCCACGGCATGGCACCGCGTGGCGCTTGCACGGCACCGCATGGCAGTGCGCGGAAGGCACAAAAGGAACGGGCCCCTCGTCGGAGGGGCCCGTTCCCATTGCTCGCGCGCCAAGTGGCGTTCGCCTAGCGGCGTGCACTCAGTGCTGCGGCCTGTTGAACCAGCGGCCTGCCGCGCCGCCCGAGCAGAAGATGACGGTCAGCACGGTGATGGCCAGGTAGAGGACGTAGAAGAAGGCAGCTCCCACGGCCTCGGCCCCGTCGCTGCTGTCGACGGTGTCGGAGGACAAGTAGGCGATGAAGCCGATGACCGGCATCAGACTGTTGAGCGAGCCGGCGACGATGGCCGTGATGCGCGTGCCGGAGCGGCCCCTGCCGAACAGGCACGCCGGAACGATGTGCACCGCTGCCATGCCTCCGTACAGCAGGAACACCAGCAGCAGAACACCCATGGCCGATCCCGCCTCGGGCCCCACTCCACCGGGCAGGACGACCGAGCCGCCGCTCGCGGAGAGCGCGGCGATCAGCATTCCTGCGGCTGTGAGGGTCCACAGCGCCCCGGCGAAGAACAGCAGCACCCGCGCCGTGATGACCTGTCCGGGCATCTTGACGATCGGCTGCATATGGCCACCGGGGCCGCCCGGGTAGGCGGGCATACCGCCCGGGTAACCGCCGTAACCGGGCTGCCCGGCGCCCTGCTGCGGGTAGCCGTAGGGGGCGGCACCCGGGGCGCCCTGCGGCGGTGCCGCATAGGGGTTGTTCGGGTTCTGGCCGGGGGGCGGGGGGTAGCTCACGAGCTGTTTCCTCCGACGGTGTTGGGGAGCGGACGGGGCCGAGTGACTCCGGAGAATCACGGCCTGCCCTCAGCAATGTCGCTTCCCCCGGTTCCGGCGCCGCACCGTCGGCCCTCTCTGCACTGCCCGACGCCGGTTGACAATGGTGATGGTCCGACTGTCGGCCTGTCCAGCCAGGTTTCCCGCCTGTGGCGTACTCGCCACGCCTGGTCACCGCCGCACGCGGCCCGCCTCGACGGGGCCGCCGCCCGCGCCCTTACACCAACTGCCCCTCCAGTACGGTCAGATGTCCTTCCTGCACGAGATCGAACCGGAGTGCGAACTGCACCAGGGCCTCACGGATGTTCTCCGGGCCGTCCGGTGAACGCAGCCGCAGCTTCAACCGCAGATAGTCGATGTTCCAGGAGACGTCGGCGCGGGAGACGTCGGGCCATACAGGGCGCAGCCGCTCCGTGAGCTCCGCGACGTCGGGCACCGGAACCGAGGTGGCGTCACCGGCCGGTGCCGTGTCACCAGCGCGCAGACTCGCCTCGCACAGCGCCGCCAGCACGAGGAAGTAGTGGCACGTGTGGTCCAGAGGGTAGGGGCGGGGGAACGGGTCGAAAGCCCAGTCCGCCGCCCCGGACGCTCCGTCGACAGATGTCCCGTCGACGGGTACTCCGTCGCCGGGCGAGCCGTCGCCGGGCGAGCCGTCGGTGAACGAGCCGCCGAGGGCGGAGCCGTCCTTGGGCGAGCCGTCCATGGGTGAGCTGTTCGGCCGTGCCCCGCCCCCGCGTGCCCCGCCCCCGCGTCCGCCGCCGGTCAGCGGGTTGCCGCCGACGAGTGCGTCGGCCGGCGTCAGGTAGTCGTGCCGCGGTGCCAGTACGTCGAAACCGCAGCCGGGTCTCGACTCGCCCGCGCACAGGCGTACTCGTGCGAATTCGAAGGGGACCGGCGCATCGGCTCGGCCGGGCGCGACCCTGATGTGCTCCCCCGCGCCCTCGGGATTCTCGACGATGTAGGTCTGGTCGCTGCTGAAGTTGGTCAGTATCCAGAAGGCACCGGTCGCCGTGATCTCGCCGGCCGCACATGCGACGGCGGGGTGGGAGATGGTCAGGCCGTTGCCTGCCGGTGCCGTGCGGCCGAAGCGCAGCGTATGGCCCGGCTCCAGCCGGTACTGCTCCTCGGGGCCACGGCACCCGTCCGGGACGATGATCACGCTGAACACGCCCGGCACGCTACTGACTCTCCGTACCTGTGCACAACGGAGCGTAGGGGTAGCAGAGAGGCACATGAACGGACCTTTGCCGTCCCGTTGCCAAGGCGACGCCACGCGGGTGACACGGGCTCGCACAGCAGCCTGAATGGATCGCACAGCAGCAGCGGTCGTACCGGCGCGCGCCCGAGCGGAACCGCGCGCCGGGCGGTACCCGCTGTCTCCCGGACGGACACCGGAACCGCGCCGGGCCGGTGTCCGAAGGGTGCCGAGCGGCAGCCGAAGGGAGCCGAGCGGCACCTGAAGGGCACTGAGCGGCACCTGAGTGGAGAGCAGGGGCCCCGATCCGCGAGGATGGGCGTATGACCGCCCAGATTCTCGATGGCAAGGCCACCGCCGCCGCGATCAAGTCCGACCTCACCGCGCGTGTCGAGGCGCTCAAGGCGAAGGGCATCACGCCCGGCCTGGGCACGCTGCTCGTCGGCGAGGACGTCGGCTCCCAGAAGTACGTCGCGGGCAAGCACCGCGACAGCCAGCAGATCGGCATCAACTCCATCCAGCGCGAGCTGCCCGCGAGCGCGTCGCAGGAGGAGATCGAGGCGGTCGTCCGCGAGCTGAACGAGGATCCGGCCTGCACCGGCTACATCGTCCAGCTGCCGCTCCCCAAGGGCATCGACGTCAACCGGGTGCTGGAGCTGATGGACCCGGCCAAGGACGCCGACGGCCTCCACCCGACCAACCTGGGCCGTCTGGTCCTCAACAAGCCGGCGCCGCTGCCGTGCACCCCGCAGGGCATGCTCGTGCTGCTGCGCCGGTACGGCGTCGAGCTCAACGGCGCCCATGTGGTGGTTGTCGGGCGCGGTGTGACCGCGGGCCGTCCGCTGCCGCTGCTGCTGACCCGGCGCAGCGAGAACGCGACCGTGACGCAGTGCCACACCGGCACCCGCGATCTGCCGGGAGTGCTGCGGCAGGCGGACATCGTCGTCGCCGCGGCCGGGGTGCCGCACCTGATCAAGCCGGAGGACGTGCGTCCGGGCGCAGCCGTCCTCGACGTCGGCGTCAGCCGGGACGAGAACGGCAAGATCGTGGGCGATGTGCACCCGGGAGTGGCTGAGGTGGCGGGCTGGATCTCCCCGAACCCGGGCGGTGTCGGGCCGATGACTCGGGCCCAGCTGCTGGTGAACGTCGTCGAGGCCGCGGAGGCGGCGGGGGACCGGGCGGCCGAGGCGGCGGCCCGCTGAGCGCGGTCAGGGAGAATGCCGTCATGGGCGAGGGTGACCGGACCGGCACGGACCGCGGCGGCGAGGGCCGGGACCGCGACAGGAACCGGGGCGGCGACGTGGACGGTGCCCGCGAAGGTGCAGCAGTCGGTGCTGGAGCCGCTGGAGGAGCCGGTGGTGTGGACGGTACCGCCGACGGTGCCGTGGATACCGCTCCCGGTGGTGCCGGAGGCGGTGAGGCGGAAGGAGACTCCGGGATGAGCAGTGCGCAGGAGGCGGCCCCGGCGCGCAGGGCGTCACGGCGTTTTCCGGTCCTGACCCGGGACACCGCGCGCCCCGAGGGCGGGGGACGCGCGACAGGGGGGCACCACCCGGCACCGTACCGGCAGTGGCCGCTGCTGGCGGTCTGCGCCGGGGTGCTGGTCGGACTGCTGGTGACGGTCCTCCAGTTCCGTGCCGGCACGCTCACCATCGGCCTGTCGCTGCTGGGCGGTGCCGTGCTGCGCTGGTGGAAGCCCTCGGTCGGCATGCTGGCCGTGCGCTCACGCTTCACCGACATGATCACCTATGGCGTACTCGGCCTCGTCATCGTGCTGTTGGCCATGATGGCGCAACCCGAACCATGGCTCACGGTGCCGATTCTCGACACCATCGTGCACTTCACAGTGCGCTGACCTGCGCTCCAGCATCCGTTGGGCGCTGCCGTCGCACCGTCGCAACAGTGCCGCGAATGTGAAGGGGCCCGCCTTCCTTCAGGAGGGCGGGTACTTCTGTGCGGGCGGTGTCGGGCGGACGGCGGGCGAACAACGGGCAGCCGCCGGGGGGACGTAACGGTTGGTGTGCGGATGGGCTGGCAGACTAGGGAGCGTTTGCGCGGACGAGCACCCGGGGCCGTGGCGTGACACGGGGGAGAGGAACACTGACAGCGCATTCGCGGACAAGGGGGAGGCAATGCCTCGTTGGAGGTCGCTACCGGAGGATCTGGACCCGCAGATCCGGGAGTTCGCGAGCCAGCTGCGGCGGCTCGTCGACCGCAGCGGGCTGAGCGTCGCCACCATCGCCGACCGGACCGGCTACAGCAAGTCGTCCTGGGAGCGGTATCTGAACGGTCGTCTGTTGCCGCCGCGCGGCGCCACGCAGGCGCTCGCAGAGGTGACCGGAACCGATGTGCGGCATCTGGGCACCATGTGGGAGCTGGCCGAACGGGCGTGGAGCCGCAGCGAGATGCGGCACGACACCACTTTGGAGGCCATCCGGATCGCCCAGGCGAGGGCCGCGCTGAGCGAGGAGCCTTCCCAGGAGCACGAAAAGGGGCGCAGGCGGCGCAAGAACAAGAGTGCAGCGGGTAACGAGGCCCCCGAGGTACCCGGCGCACCTGGAACACCCGGTGCGCCCGAAGGTGGAGCGCTCGACAGTGGCACGCCCGGTTCCGGCAGCGGCACGCCCGGTTCGGGCAGCGGCACCCGCGTCCCGCAGCAAGGGACATCGCCCCAGCAGGAGGCGTCCGCGCGGCAGGGAACACCCCCGCGGCGGATCACGGCGGAACAAGGCGTCCCGGAGGACGGGGATCTGGGGACGGCCATTCTGCGCAAGGACGCCATCCGCGCGGCGGGCAACAGCGCGAGCGCGCGCGAACGGCGCCATCGGTCCGATTCCACCGTGTGGGGCACGCCCGCCCCCGGACTCGGCAGTCCGGGGGCTCCCGGCCATGCCACCGACGCCGACGCACACGCCGACGCACACGCCGACGCACACGCCGACGCAGAAGCCGGCGCCGACCGACGGACCGGTCAGGGCGCAGGGCACAGCGCCGGGCAAGGAGGCGGGAGCGCCGGCGCCGTCCCGCAGGGCGTGCCCGCACCATCGGCACCGGCTCCCGGCGGCGCCGACAGCGGCCCTGCGACAAAGGGTTCGGGCGGTCGGCGCAAGGTCACCGTGCTGTTGGCGTCCCTCGTGGCCGTTCTCGTCGTCGCGGCAGGCGCTGTGCTGTTCTTCGACATCGGCGGAGGCGGCGAGGAGAAGGCCGCCGACCCGAAGCCCAGCCCCACCAAGAAGACCCCGCAGCTTCCCGCGGGCGTGAAGTGCTCGGGCAAGGAGTGCTCCGGCAAGGACCCGGAAGCCATGGGCTGCGGTGGCGAGCACGCCGGCACCAGCAGCTCCGCGTGGGTCGGGACCACCTTCGTCGAGGTCCGCTACAGCAAGGTCTGCAAGGCGTCCTGGGGCCGGATCACCAGCGCCCGGGCCGGCGACTCGCTGCGGATCACCGGCCCGGGCGGCCAGGCGGAGAGCGGCAAGGTGGCGAAGAACGAGACGTACACCAAGATGGTCTCCGTGGGATCGCAGGACGAGGCGCGCGCCTGTGCGACGCTGGCGGCGGGCGGCAAGGGCTGCACCGTTCCCGGAAAGAAGGCACGGTGAACGGACCCGGGGGTGAGGCGGGCGCGGGGTCGGATAGCCTGGCCGATGGGTCTCTTGACGTAGAGAGACTTCCGGCCACCCGCCAGCCACGTCAGGTACTACGGAGAACGCCATGACCCGCACTCCCGTCAGCCCCGTCAACGTCACCGTCACCGGCGCCGCAGGCCAGATCGGCTACGCGCTGCTGTTCCGTATCGCCTCCGGCCAGCTGCTGGGCGCCGACGTGCCGGTCAGGCTGCGTCTGCTGGAGATCACCCCGGCCCTGAAGGCCGCCGAAGGCACCGCCATGGAGCTGGACGACTGCGCGTTCCCGCTGCTCCAGGGCATCGACATCACCGACGACCCGAACGTCGCCTTCGACGGTGCCAACGTGGCGCTTCTCGTCGGCGCCCGGCCCCGCACCAAGGGCATGGAGCGCGGCGACCTGCTGGAGGCCAACGGCGGCATCTTCAAGCCGCAGGGCAAGGCCATCAACGACAACGCCGCTGACGACATCAAGGTCCTCGTGGTCGGCAATCCGGCCAACACCAACGCGCTGATCGCCCAGTCGGCGGCGCCGGACGTGCCGGCCGAGCGGTTCACCGCGATGACCCGCCTCGACCACAACCGCGCGCTCACCCAGCTCGCGAAGAAGACCGGCTCCTCCGTCGCCGACATCAAGAAGCTGACGATCTGGGGCAACCACTCCGCCACCCAGTACCCGGACATCTTCCACGTCGAGGTCGCCGGCAAGAACGCCGCACAGGTCGTCAACGACGAGCAGTGGCTGGCCGACGAGTTCATCCCGACGGTCGCCAAGCGGGGCGCGGCCATCATCGAGGCGCGCGGCGCCTCCTCGGCGGCCTCCGCGGCGAACGCCGCCATCGACCATGTCCACACCTGGGTCAACGGCACCCCCGAGGGCGACTGGACCTCCATGGGCATCCCCTCGGACGGCTCCTACGGGGTGCCGGAGGGCATCATCTCCTCCTTCCCGGTGACCACGAAGGACGGCAAGTACGAGATCGTGCAGGGTCTGGAGATCAACGAGTTCTCCCGCACCCGTATCGACGCCTCCGTCAAGGAGCTGACCGACGAGCGGGACGCGGTCCGCGGCCTCGGCCTGGTCTGAGCCGGCCCGCTTCAGCTGCTGCGCCGTCGACTGCCGCGCAGCTCCACTGCCACTGCTGAGCCGCGCCGCTCGGCTGTCGCACCGCACCGAGGGCCCGTACGGATCCACTGATCCGTACGGGCCCTCGGGCTTTTGCTCGGACTTTCCGCTGGAGCTTTCCGCTCGGGCTTTCCGCTCGGGCTTTCCGCTCGGGGTCTCCCGGGGAGCTCCCGGCGGGAGGCGGCAGCTGCCGGGCGCGTCAGTCGTGGTCGCCGCCGTCCTCCTCGGCCATCACGTCCTCGTACGCGCGCAGAGTCGCGACGACCAGGGCACGCTCGGCGGGGGAGAGCTCGGTCAGCACCTGCCGCCAGGCTCCGGCGCCGCGGGCCAGCCACCGCGAGATGGTGGGGCGGTGGGCCTCGGTGATGCTCACGATGCGGCGGCGGCGGTCGTTCTCGTCCTCGTGCCGCTCCAGCACGCCCTTCCGGCTCAGCTCCCCGACCAGCAGGCTGACCGTGGTGGGCGCGACCTCCAGCCGGGTGGCCAGATCGTTGACGGTCATCGGGCCGTCGAAGAGGAGGTACGAGAGCAGGGAAAGGTGTCGGGGGGCCAGCGCGAGGGACTGCAACTCCTCGGGCACGGGGACGCGCTTGACCCGGCCGACGATGCGCGGCATGAGCAGCAGGAGGTCGCGTACGGCGTCGTCCTCGGCCAGTTCCCCCGGTCGCCCCTTGCTTCCCTGCTGCTTCTCTTCCCCCACCTGCCCCTTCTCTGTCTCCCGTCTCTCTCTGTGACCGTCCATTGACATGGCGGCGGGCCTCCCATTAGCTTTGTGTTCAAAGATGCTTTGCCATCAAAGGTGAATCCGTCTCGCGATATTAGCGATCCGGCTGTTCACCTTGCCGATTGGATGGTTGCCATGCCGCACTTCGAGGTGCAGATTCATGAGGAAGCCCTGGGTGGGGAGGAATCACCCGTCAGTGGGCAGTTGATCGAAAAACTGACGGAAGCGGCACTGACCGTGTATCCCGAGTCGTTCCGGAAGCTGGTCGGTGTCGAGCTCTTCGGTGTGCCCGCAGGGAGGTGGGGCGTCGGCGGGAAGGTGACCGATGAGCCGTCGCCCCTCGTCACGCTGCGTTCCCGGGAGGGGCTCTTCCACCATCCCGACTTCGGCGGAGCACCCGCCCGGCTGATATCCGCGATCACCGACGCCGTCGTCGCTGTCCTCGGGGAGAGCGTGCGGGAACGGGTGATGGTGCGGCTGGTGGGGATTCCGGCTGGCCGTTCGGGCCTCGGCGGCGCGCTGACCTGAGCAGACGGCCACGGCGTTCTCCGGCGCCGAGGCCCGGCCGCCGCCCGGGGCGCAGGCCCGGCGCGAGGCCGGCGGTCACCGACAGGGAAAGAACGGCCATCACCGCCATGGCGGTGGCAGGCGAGGTCTGTTCCGCAACAGCACCCGCGAGCGCGGCGCCCACCCCCTGCATGGCCAGCATGCCGGACGCGTGCAGGCCGAGCGCATGACCGCTGAGCTCTTCGGGCGTCAGCTCCATCAACCTCTCCTGGAGCAGCAGGCTGGCGCCGAAGCCCACGGACGCCACCGCCACCAGTACCGCCGCCGGCGGCAGTGACGGACGCAGCGCGAAGAGCAGATAAGGGGAAGCCAACAGCACGAGCATCGGTACGGCCAGCAGTTTCCGCCAGCGAGGGGGCACGAAACGGCCCACGGCGGTGTCCCCGGCCAGCATGCCCAGCGCTCCGCATGCGAAAAGGAGGCCGGCCTCCCGAGGGGCGTACGGCACGAAGAGGGACTCGCAGCCGACCACCAAGCCGTTGGGCACCCACAACCCCAGATAGACGACGCGGCGGGAGGGTGACGACCACAGCAGGGAGTTGGTCCGCCAGGTCTGGGCCACGGAGGGCCGGCCCGTGGCACGGGGCGGACGTTGGCCCAGGCCGAGCCGGGCAACCACCGCCCCCATCAGATAGAGCGCGGCTCCGGCCAGCAGGGTGCCGCGCGGGGAGAGAACGGTGACAAGCACACCGCCGAGTGCGTAGCCGCAGATCTGCATGGCGCCGTTGGACATGTTCAGCACTGAGCGACCGAGGAGGTAACCGTCCTTGGCGAGGATCTCGTTGAGGAGCCCGTAACGGACTCCACCGCTCAGCGAGGCCAGCAGACCGAGGACCAACAGCACGGAGAAAGATGCCACGAGGGGCAGCCCTGGCACGGCCTGCACGGCGGTACCGAGCGCGAACGCCAGGGGCAGCGCCGTCATCGCTGCACGCGGCCGCAACCGGTCGGCAGCCGACAGCAGCGTCGTCGCCCCGATGAGCTGAGCCAGCGAGGGGCCGAACATGGCGAGGGAGGACAGCAAGGGGGAGCCGGTAGCGGCGTAGATGAGCGTGCCCAATGCCAGCCCGCTCACCGTCTGCCCAGCCACCTGGCAGGTGCTGGCGAGGAAGAGAGGAGTGAACTCGGGCGCCCGGAAGAGCTCGCGATAGGTGCGCATGGCCGGAGTCTCGGGCGGAACCGGGAAGCTGGTTATTGTTTCGCAGGAGAGCGAAACGTCTATGGAAGCCGCCCCCAGGCAGGCCGCGCCTTGGGAAGTCCACGACCCCGGAGGCGTGCCGCTCCTGACGGCAAGGCCGCACCCCACCGGGCTCCCGGAAGGGCCCCACCCGGACCTATCGGCGACGACCGGAACCGGGGCAGCTCCGCAGCGGCGTGCCCTGGGGCGGGTGGGTCGGGGCGTCGGCGCGGGCTTGTGGCGGGCGGGGGCGTCGGCGCGGCCCAGCGGCGGGGCGGGGGGAGGCATCGGCAGGCTCTGGCTGGGCGGTGGGAGCGGCGCAGGTCGACAGGGGGAGCGAGCAGTGGGGTGGTGGCAGGTCAACGCCGACACGTTGGCGGGCAGCAGATTCGTGGTGTCACCGCTTGCCGAGGTGATCGCCTGCCTCAAGGTGCTGGAGCGGGGGAGCGCCGCCCACCCCGGCGAGCGGGCCTGGCTCGACGCCCATCGGCCCGCCTATCTCGCCAGGCAGTCGGCGGATCCCGTCGCCGGGCAGTTGATACGCGCCGCCCTCGGCCCCACCTGGAACGCGGACTTCCTCACCCCGACACCCGACCCCGACGGGAGCCACCCCGCCGCGTCGTTCGAACAGGAGGTGGCACGCATCCGGGAGACCCCACCGGACGTGGCCCGGGCCGACCTGCTGGTGTCGCTGGGCACCAAGGGCCCGCTGCCCGCTCCGCTGCGCCGTGACGACCTGCCGCAGCGCACGGCGGACACCCTGGAGTGGGTGTGGCGCGAGACGGTACTGCCGTACTGGCCGCGGCGGCGCCGGATCATCGAGGCCGATGTGGTGGCCCGCACCGCACAACTGGGCCGGGGTGGTTGGGCGGCGGCGCTCGACGACATGCGGCCGGGGATGCGCTGGCTCGGCGGGAACAGGCTGCAGATCAACACGCGGAACCTCCCGCCGCGTGAACTGTCCGGGGTGCGGCTGATGTTCGTGCCGGTGACGCCCCGCACCGGGTGGGTGTCCTGGGAGGCGTCCCTGGAGCTGCCCCAGGGGGGATGCGCACGTCCTCCCGTGCGGGTCCGGCCCCGCTACGCCGTGGTGTATCCCTGCTCCGGTGCGCTCGCCGACGCCGAGGGGACGCCCGTGCCGGAGGCGTTGGAAGTCCTGCTCGGACGTGCGCGGGCCATGGTCCTGGTGCTGCTCGACTCCCCGAAGAGCACCAGTCAGCTCGTCGCGCTGACCGGTCAGGGACTGGGTTCGGTGGGCCGTCATCTGCGGGTGCTGCACGACGCGCGGCTGGTCCGGCGTCGCCGGGCCGGGCGCTCGGTCCTCTACTACCGCACCGCGGCCGGGGACTGCCTCCTGCAGGCCCAGGGCTGAATCGAGCTGTGCGGGGCTGTGCGGCGCTCTGCTGGTTCGCTGAGCTGTGCGGGCTGTGCTGAGCTTGCCGGGTCGAGCGTCGCTGACGGGCGCCGGAGACCCGGGGCGAGCACGTGTTCACCGACACCAACGGCGGCGTCGTCCGTCGGGGACATCCGCTGCTCGAGGGGGAGATCACCCCGGAGCGGTTCGCTGTCGCCGACCATGTGACCGCCTCCCGCCGGGGCAGGCCGCACGGTCCGATCGACGAGCTGCTGGCCGCTCGGGGGCTGCGGCGCCGGGTGGTCGCCTCGGTGCCGACACTGACCAGCGCGTTGACGGTGTGGTGCAGACCGATCCGGTGGGCCGCACCGAACTGCGGCTGGGCGCGGCCCATGTGGCGCGGCTCGGGCTGGTCTCCTTCGAGATCCCGCTGGAGCTGCCGGACATGCCCATCGCGCAGGCGTGGCGTCCCCGCTACGAGAAGGATCCGGCGCACAGCTGGCTGCGCCATTGCGTACGGGAGATCGCGCGGGAGCTGAGCCCCGCGCGCTCCGTGGCCGTGGGCCGGTGAGGCGTCCGGCTACACCGACTCCGACGGCGGCTCGCCCTGCCCCGAGTCGCGGAGGTGGCGGCGGAGCTGGTCCACGGTGACCGTGCGGTCCTTGGGCGGGGTGGAGCGGGAGACGGGCCGGTTGAAGCGGCCGAGGTCGATCCGGTCGTGCTTGCTGCCCGCCTTGCGCTCCAGCCGCAGCGGGTAGGGCTTGCCCTCGGTGGAGACGTGCATGGTGACGCGGGCCTTGTCCTGGGCGCGGGTGACGGGGACGGAGCGGTGGCCGTCCACGCTGCTCTCGCGGCCCCGTTTCCAGCGTGGTCCGGGGGTGTCGCGCACCCCGGAGGCGGCGCGGAAGGCGTCCAGGTCGCAGGCGGTCGCCAGACCCTTGCCGCCCAGGTCGTCGTCCTTGGCGCTGCCCTTGATGTAGCGGCCCTGGAACTTCTCGGCGGCTGCCGCGCCCTGCTCCGGGCCGAGCTGGGCCTTCCAGAAGGCGGCGTCGGGTTTGAGCCAGACCGTGTCGCCGTGCTTGATCAGCCGCACCGACCCGCTGCCCGGAGTCGTCACTTTTCCGGAACAGTTCGCCTTTTCGTCGAGGGTGAGATCGAGCCGGAGGTCGGGCGCCTTCATTCTGAGCCGCACGGAGTCCGCGGAATTCAACTCGGCGGCTGCTTTTTCCGCTATTTCCTCCCCCGACAACTCTGCGATATCCGGCCCGTCACGCTGGGTGGCCGTGGTGGTGGCATGGGCCGGGGTCAGAAGCCCGCCGGAGGCCGTCGCTGCAGCGCATACGGCTACGACCAGTGAGGTGCGGTGCTGCTTTCGCATCGATGGCTCCGATCCGCGAAGGGGCGGCAGGTGGCTGTGTGGCGGCATGCCGAGCTGCCGAATACGGACAAAGACGTACTCACCGTACGATCCGCCGAGGGGTGGCGCACTTCGGCCAGTGATGAAGCCCACTTGTCAACGGTTTCTGGACATGAGACCCGGAGAACGGGGCAGGGTTCCCGACTGCCATCTGCCCAGGGCTGTGGCAAAAAGCCCCAACGGGGCACCGGGCGCGACCCGGAGAAAGCAGTAAGAAACGGAAGGCAGTACCGAAGGTGTCCGTTCTGGAGAGCATTCACATTGACGGCGCGTGGCGCACGGCCGCAGCCGGCGGTACCCGGGAGGTGCTGGACCCCGCGGACGCCACCACGCTCGCCGTCGTCGCCGAGGGCGACGCAGCGGACACCGACGCGGCCGTCGCCGCGGCGCGTCGCGCGTTCGACGAGGGCCCCTGGCCGCACACCGCCACCGCCGAGCGGGCCGCGCTGCTGCGCCGCGTCGCCGATCTCCTCCAGCGGGACCGGGAAGAGATCGCGCTGATCGAGTCCCGGGACACCGGAAAGACCCTCGAAGAGGGCCGGGTGGACGTGGACGACGTCACAGGCGCGTTCCGCTACTTCGCCGACCTGGTGATGAACGAGTCCGGCGGCCGGGTCGTCGACGCGGGCAGCGCGGATGTGCACAGCGTCGTCGTGCACGAGCCCGTGGGCGTGTGCGCCCTGGTCACCCCGTGGAACTACCCCCTCCTCCAGGCGTCCTGGAAGGTCGCTCCGGCGCTGGCGGCGGGCAACACGTTCGTGATCAAGCCCAGCGAGGTCACCCCGCTGTCCACCGTCCACCTGGTCAAGCTGCTGGTGGAGGCCGAGCTCCCGGCGGGGGTGGCCAACATCGTCACCGGCGCGGGCCTCCCGGTCGGCCAGCGGATGGCCGAGCACCCGGACGTGGACCTGTTCTCCTTCACCGGCGGTCTGGTGAGCGGGACCAAGGCCGGTGCCGCCGCCGTCGCCGGTGCCAAGAAGGTCGCCCTGGAACTCGGCGGCAAGAACCCCAATGTGGTCTTCGCCGACGCCTGCGCCACCGAGGAGGGCTTCGACACCGCCGTCGACCAGGCCCTGAACGCCGCGTTCATCCACAGCGGCCAGGTGTGCTCGGCCGGTGCCCGGCTGATCATCGAGGAGTCCGTCAAGGACCGCTTCGTGGCCGAACTCGTCTCCCGCGCCCAGCGCATCAAGCTCGGCCGCGGCACCGAGGAGGGTGTCGAGTGCGGTCCGCTGGTCTCCCAGCAGCAGCTGGAGAAGACCGAGGCCTATGTCGCCTCCGCGCTGGAGGAGGGCGCTGAGCTGCGCTGCGGCGGCGAGCGCCCGAAGCCGTCCGAGGTGCGGCCCGAGAGCGGCTACTTCTACGCGCCGACCGTGCTGGACAACTGCCACCGCGGGATGCGGGTCATCCGCGAGGAGACCTTTGGCCCAATCTTGACGGTAGAGAGCTTCAGCACCGAGGACGAAGCTGTAACGCTGGCCAACGACACCGAGTACGGCCTCGCGGGCGCCGTCTTCTCCGGTGACACCGCCCGCGCGCGCAGGGTTGCCGCGCGACTGCGCCACGGCACGGTGTGGATCAACGACTTCCACCCCTACCTGCCGCAGGCCGAGTGGGGAGGCTTCGGCAAGTCCGGCATCGGCCGTGAGCTGGGCCCCCACGGTCTGGCCGAGTACCGCGAGACCAAGCACGTGTACGAGAACCTGCGCCCCGCACCCGTCCGCTGGTTCGCCGGCTAGCCGGTCGAGCCGAGGAGACCGCAACCGGCCCACACTCCACCCCGAACACCGCACACCCGAACAGAGCGCGACGGCGGCTCGCCCTTCCGAGCCGCCGGGGCGCACCCGTACCAACCGCCCGTCCTCTCCCCGCAAGTCCCCAAGGAGCAGTACCCCTATGTCCAGCTATGACTACGTGATCGTCGGAGGTGGTACGGCCGGCTCGGTGATCGCCTCACGGCTCGCCGAGGACCCGGACGTCACCGTCGCCCTCATCGAAGGCGGTCCCTCGGACGTCGACCGGCCCGAGGTGCTCACCCTCCGTAAATGGCTGGGCCTGCTGGGGGGTGAGCTCGACTACGAGTACACGACCACCGAACAGCCCCGCGGCAACTCGCACATCCTGCACAGCCGCGCCAAGGTGCTCGGCGGCTGCTCGTCGCACAACACCCTGATCTCCTTCAAGCCGCTGCCCTCCGACTGGGACGAGTGGGAGGCGGCCGGTGCCACCGGCTGGGGCGCCGAGGCGATGGAGCCCTACTTCGGCAAGCTGCGCAACAACATCGTGCGGGTCGCCAAGAAGGACCAGAACGCGATCGCGCAGGACTGGATCGACGCCGCCAAGGAAGCCCTCGACATCCCCGAGGTGGTCGGCTTCAACGACCAGCCGTTCGAGGAGGGCGTCGGCTTCTTCGACTTGTCCTACCACCCGGAGAACAACAAGCGCTCCTCCGCCTCGGTCGCCTATCTGCACCCCCACATGGAGGCCGGCGACCGCTCCAATCTGCACATTCTGCTGGAGACCTGGGCCTACCGGCTGGAGCTGGGCGGCGCCGACGGCAAGACCGTCACCGGCGTGCACGTACGCGGCAAGGACGGCGAGGAGCGGCTGCTGACCGCCGGCCGTGAGGTGCTGGTGTGCGCGGGCGCCGTGGACACGCCGCGGCTGCTGATGCACTCGGGCATCGGCAAGAAGGAGGATCTGGAGGCGCTGGGCATCCCCGTCGTCCACGATCTGCCGGGCGTCGGGGAGAACCTCATCGACCACCCCGAGTCGGTGATCGTGTGGGAGACCAACGGGCCGATTCCGGACAACTCCGCGATGGACTCCGACGCGGGCCTGTTCGTCAAGCGGGATCCGGACCACAAGGGCCCCGACCTGATGTTCCACTTCTACCAGATCCCCTTCACCGACAACCCCGAGCGGCTGGGCTACCAGCGCCCCGAGCACGGCGTGTCGATGACCCCCAACATCCCCAAGTCCCGCAGTCGTGGCCGGGTCCATCTGACCTCGGCGGACCCCGAGGTCAAGCCCGCCCTCGATTTCAAGTACTTCGAGGACGAGAACGACTACGACGGCCGGACCCTGGTGGACGGCATCAAGCTCGCCCGCAAGGTCGCCCAGGCCGAACCGTTCGCCAAGTGGCTCAAGCGGGAGGTCTTCCCCGGGCCCGAGGTGACCGACGACGAGGAGATCAGCGAGCTGGTGCGCAAGGCGGCGCACACCGTCTACCACCCGGCGGGCACCTGCCGGATGGGCGCCGAGGACGATGCGCTCGCCGTCGTCGACCCCCGGCTGCGCGTGCGCGGCCTGTCGGGCATCCGCATCGCGGACGCCTCCGTCTTCCCGACCATGCCCGCCGTCAACCCGATGATCGGCGTGCTGATGGTCGGCGAGAAGGCGGTCGATCTCATCCGACCCACTGCGTCCGATAAACGAGCGACTACGGCACCGGGAGGTGTTGCGTGATGTCCGAGACCGCTGAGGCCACAGCCACCGCCGACAACAAGAACGCCGACGAGCACGGCGCCCAGACAGGTCCCGTCTTCTCCGTTCGCAATCTGTGGAAGGTCTTCGGACCCAAGGCGGACCGGGTCCCCGGCGACCCCGGGGTCACCGGGCTCTCGCAGACCGAGCTGCGCGAGAAGACCGGTTGCACCGCCGCCGTGCGCGACGTCTCCTTCGACGTGCACAAGGGCGAGGTCTTCGTCGTGATGGGCCTGTCCGGCTCCGGCAAGTCCACCCTGGTGCGCTGTCTGACCCGGCTGATCGAACCCACCGCCGGCACGCTGGAGTTCAACGGCGAGGACGTCATCTCCATGGGCAAGGACGCCCTGCGCCGGCTGCGCAGGCACCGTGCCTCCATGGTGTTCCAGAACTTCGGCCTGCTGCCGCACCGCAGCGTCCTGGACAACGTCGCCTACGGCCTGGAGATCCAGGGCGTCGCCAAGGCCGAACGCCGCGAGCGCGCCGCCGAGATGGTCGCCAAGGTCGGCCTGGAGGGCCTGGGCGACCGCCGCCCGGGGCAGCTGTCCGGCGGCCAGCAGCAGCGTGTCGGCCTCGCCCGCGCCCTGGCCGTCGACCCCGAGGTGCTGCTGTTCGACGAGCCGTTCAGCGCCCTGGACCCGCTGATCCGCCGCGACATGCAGGAGGAGGTCATCCGGCTCCACCGCGAGGAGGGCCGCACGATGGTCTTCATCACCCACGACCTGTCCGAGGCGCTGCGCCTGGGCGACCGCATCGCGCTGATGCGCGACGGCGAGGTCGTCCAGCTGGGCACCCCCGAGGAGATCGTCGCCAACCCGGCCGACGACTACGTACGGGACTTCGTCCGTGACGTCCCCCGCGAGCAGGTCATCTCGGTGCGCCGCGCCATGCGCCCCGCGGACGCGGCGGAGGCGAAGACCGGCACCGAGGTCGCTCCCGGCACGCTCGTCTCGGCCGCGATCGAGATCGTCGCGCGCAGCGGCGAGCACTGCCGCGTCGTCGAGAACGGCCGCATGCTCGGTGTCGTCGATCACGCGAGCCTGTTGACCGTCGTGGCCGGGCTCGACAAGGACACGACGGGCGAAGACGACAAGGACCGGGAGGTGGCCACGGTATGAGCACCACATGTCACCGAGCCGCAGAGGCGGCCCATACCGGCGGGGGGCTGATATGAGTTCCCCGACGCTCACCAAGGACGAGGCCGCGCACCCCGCGCCGTCCAGCCCCGAGCCTCCCGAGCCCGACCAGGCGGTAGCGCCCCCCTCTGCGCTCGCCCGCTTCTTCGGGAATCCGAAGACGCTTGCGGTGATCATCGCGGTGCTGGTGGTCATCGTCAGCGCGCTGGTCACCGGTCAGGGCACCTGGCCGCGTTCGCTGACCGCGGATGTGCAGAGCCCGTTGAACGACCTGGACAACTGGCTGGTCGACAACCGCGAGTCGCACTGGATCTTCCTGTACTTCCTGCTCCACCTCAGCAACTTCTCGCAGAGCGCGTACGACACGCTGCTGAGCCTGCTGGAGTCGATGAGCTACGTCGGCGTCATCGTCGTCGGCACCCTGGTCGCCTGGGCCGCGGGCGGCGCCGATCTGTCCCGGCGCGCGCTGCGCACCGGTGCTACGGCGCTCGCGGTCTTCGTGGTCTGCGGCGTGCTGGACGTGTGGGAGCCGACGATGGAGACGCTGGCGCTGATGATCGTCGCGGTCATCTTCTCCGCGCTCCTCGGTGCCCTGCTGGGACTGGCCTCCGGCCTCTCGGACCGCTTCGAGAAGATCCTGCGGCCGGTTTTCGACACCATGCAGGTCATGCCGGCGTTCGCGTATCTGCTGCCGCTCGTGCTGATGTTCGACATCGGAGTCCCCTCGGCGCTCATCGCGACGGTGATCTACGCGGCGCCGCCGATGGCCCGCCTCACCTCGCTCGGTCTGCGCCAGGCCGATCCGGCCGCCCTGGAGGCGGCCACCTCGATGGGCGCCGACGCCCGGCAGCGGTTGCTGACCGCGCGGCTGCCACTGGCGCGCAAGCAGATGATGCTGGGCCTGAACCAGACGATCATGATGTGTCTGTCCATGGTCGTCCTTGCTTCGCTCATCGGCTCCGGCGGCCTCGGATCCGAGGTCTACGAGGCGCTCGGTGCCCTCAAGATCGGTGACGCGTTGGTCGCGGGCATCGCCGTCGTCCTGCTGGCCGTGCTGCTGGACCGTACGACGGCAGCCGCCGGTGAGCGGCTCGACGACGTCGTCAACACGAGCGTCTCGCAGGCTCTGGCACGGCTGCGGCTGGCCGTCTGGGGCGGCATCGTCGTGCTGATCGGCGTGTTCGCGGCCGTCGGTACCGCGATCGTCGGAGAGGAATGGCCCGAGGGCTGGGTCGTCGACTTCTCGAACTCCGTGGACACGGCCGTCAACTGGTTCACCGACCATCTCGGCTCCGGCATCCCGGTTCTCGGCGGCACCATCACCTGGGCCGAAGGCTTCACCGAGTACATCCTCAATCCGCTGCGCGACGGCCTGCTGGCCACGCCCTGGTGGGCGCTGGTGCTGCTGGTCGCCGTCGTCGGATGGATCGTCGGCACCTGGCGCGCCGCGCTGACCGGCGTGATCTGCATGGCGCTGGTCGGCTGGATGCGACTGTGGGACGTCGCCATGGACACCCTCTCGCAGGTGCTCGCCGGCCTGGTGTTGACGCTCATCGTCGGTGTGCTGGTCGGAATCCTGTGCGCCCGTGTGCAGCGGGTGGACAGGATGATGCGGCCGGTGCTGGACACCATGCAGACGATGCCGCAGTTCGTGTACCTGATTCCGGTGATCGCGCTGGTCGGCCAGAACCGCACCGGCGGCATCCTCGCCGCGGTCGTGTACGCGGCTCCGGCGGTCATCCGCATCACCGCACAGGGGCTGCGCCACGTCGACCCGGCCGCGATGGAGGCCTCGACCTCGCTCGGGGCCACCGGCGGGCAGCAGCTGTTCGGTGTGCAGCTGCCGTTGGCACGCAAGTCCATGCTGGTCGCACTCAACCAGGGCGTCGTACTGGTGTTGTCGATGGTCGTCATCGCCGGACTCATCGGCGGCGGCGCGCTCGGCTACATGGTGGTGCGCGGCCTGTCGAAGGGCGACCTCTCGCAGGGCTTCCCCGCCGGTATCGCCATCGTCTGCCTCGGCATCATGCTCGACCGGCTCTCGCAGCCGGTCTCCGACCGCAACCGCGGCTGAGGTTTTCCACCCCCCTGAGGAAAGAAATATCCCCGCACGACGGGTCTTCCCCGCCTGTCGCTCACGAAAGAGATCCGTATGAGAATCAAGCGTGCAAGCACTGCTGGAATAGCCGGAGTCGGGCTTCTGAGTGTTCTCGCCCTCACCACCGGCTGCGCCGCCGACACCAAGGCGAGCGGCGGCAGTGACGACAAGGTCGTGCTGGCCGAGCCCTCCTGGGTCGGTGCCACTGCCAACGCGGCCGTTGTCAAGAAGCTGCTCGAGGACGAGCTCGACGTGAAGGTCGAGGCCAAGCAGATGGACGAGCCCGTCGCTTTCGACGCGCTCAACAGCGGCAAGGCCGATGTCATCCTCGAGGACTGGCACGGTGTCCCGAAGAAGCAGAAGAAGTACGTCGAGGAGAAGAAGACCGTGGTCTCCGGCGGTGACCTGGGCGTGGTCGGCCACATCGGCTGGTTCGTGCCCAAGTACTACGCCGACAAGCACCCGGACGTCGTCAAGAGCTACAAGAACCTCAACAAGCACTACAAGGACTTCCGGACGTCCGAGAGCGGCAAGCTGGGCCACTTCATCGGCGCCGCGCCGTCGTACTCGCAGCACGACAAGGAACTCATCAAGAACCTCGGGCTGAAGTTCAAGCACATCCCGTCCGGCGCCGAGGCGGCTCAGCTCAAGGAACTGAAGCGGCTGTACGACGCCAAGAAGCCGTTCCTCACCTACTGGTGGGAGCCGCAGTGGATGAACGAGAAGATCGACATGGTCGAGGTGAAGCTGCCCAAGTACACCAAGGGCTGCGAGACTCCCGCGTCCAAGGCGAAGTGCGGCTACGAGACCAACCAACTCGAGAAGTTCATGAACAAGGACTTCGCGGAGGGCGGCAGCAAGGCCGCGAAGTTCATCAAGAACTTCCACTGGTCCACCAAGGACCAGAACGAGGTCGCCGGAATGATCGCCGGGCAGAAGATGGACCCGGAGGACGCCGCTGCGAAGTGGATCAAGGAGAACAAGAGTAAGTGGGAGAAGTGGATCCCCAAGAAGTGATCCCGGCCCTCCCTGTGAGACAGCCGTCGGTGTCGCCGCGGTAGCGGCCACCGGCACCGCCCGCCCCCGCGACGCCCGCCGTCGCGGGGGCGGAGCCGTCCTGGGTGCCTGGGCGGACGGCCGCTGGGGCACAATTGCGCCGTGAAACAGCCCGCTTCGTCCGCCCCCGTCCCGCCGGGGCGCGGGCGGCACCGGGCGGCGCGGGCCGGGCGGCGACGCCCCGTCCTGCCCCTGCTGCCGGCCGCCGGCTGCGTCCTCGTCCTCGCCGCCGTCGCGCTGACGGGCACCGACCTGGCCACGGACAGCACCGACGACCTGCGCATACCCGGCGGCGGTACGACCACGCTGCTGCGCTCGGTGCTGCTGGCCGCGCTGTGCGTCCAACTCGGCGAAGTGGCCGGACGGCGGCTGGCCCGGGACGTCGCGCGAAAGCTGCCCGGCACCCCGGCCGACGGCCCCCGGCAGCCGCCCGAGTGGGCCGCGGGCGCGGCCCTCGCCGGGATGCTCGCCGCGCTCGGGCTGGCCTCCATGGCCGCCGCCGGTGACGGCAGCCTGGCGGCGGGTCTGCCGGAACTCGGCGAGATCTACGCGACCCGCTCCGGCCTGCTGGCCTTCCTGCAGGCCAACGGCTTCCTGCTGGCGGCCCTGTGCGTCTTCCTCGGCCGCCCGGTATGGGCCGCCGCACCACTGGCCGGCGTCCTCGTCGGCGAAGCGCTCCGGGCGCACCCGGAGGCCGACAGCCCCGCGATCGGTATCGGCCTGACCCTGGTCCACCTCACCTCCACGGTGCTGTGGACCGGCGGCCTCGTCCAAGTGCTGCGCACGATGCGCAGCTGGCACGGCGAACCCGGCGCTGCGCGGGCCCTGTTGGCGGCGTACGCGCGCCGCGCCTTCTGGCTGTTCGCCGCCCTGTGTGCGACAGGAACCGCGAGCACCCTGCGGAAGCTGCCGTCGCTCGGCGCGGTCACCTCCTCGGCGTGGGGCAGAACCCTGCTGGTGAAGCTGGCCGTGGTCGCCGCGGTGGCCCTGTGCGCGGTGCTGGCCCGACGCGTGCTGACACGGGACCGCACCCGGACCACCTACACCCAGGTGCTGCGCCCCACCGCCTGGGAACTGGCCGCGCTGGGCGCGGTGCTCGTCCTGTCGGCCCTGCTGACGGTCGCCCCGGTGCCCCGCGCGGGTTGAGCCCTCAGCCCGCGCGCAGCTGCTCCGCCAGTGCCCGGACGCCCTCGTAGGCGCGGGCCGCGAGCCCGCCGCCGAAGGTGACCCGTCGGCAACCGGCCGCCGCCAGCTCGGCGACGGAGGGCCCGTCCTGCCTCGCCAGCCCGTTGACGGGCACCGGCAACTCGCGTGCCAGCACGGCCAGATCGGCGAGGGGCGCACCGATCGGATACACCCCGTCCGCGCCCGCCTCGACGTAGGCCCGGCCCCGCGCCAGCGCTTCGTCGAGCAGCTCGGCGCCCGGCTGGCCCGAGCCCCGCAGATGGACGTCCACCCGCGCGTTCACGAACAGCTGCGGCCCCGCCGCCTCCCGTACGGCGGCCAGGAACGCGGCCTGGACCTCGGCCGCCACCAGCTCGCCGGCCACCGAGTCCTCCAGGTTGCAGCCGACCGCACCCGCCGTCCGCAGCCGCGCGGCGATCTCGGCCGGCGGCAGCCCGTACCCCCGCTCGATGTCGGCGCTCACCGGGATCTCCACGGCGCGCACGATCCGGGCGACGGCGGCGAACATCTCGTCGGCGGGGCACTCCCCGTCCCGGTGGCCGAGCGATGCGGCGATCCCCGCGCTCGGGGTCGCCAGCGCGGCGAACCCTGCCTGGGCGAAGATCCGGGCCGCCGCCGGGTCCCAGGCGCCGGGCAGCACCAGTGCCTCGCCCGGCTCCCCGGCCCGGTGCAGCTCGCGGAACCGGGCGGCGGCACCTCGCGCGGTCATCGGGCGGAGTCCGCCTTGTCGGCCTGCAGGCTCTGCGGAAGGCCCCGCACCGTCACGTTGAACCGGTTCCAGGAGTTGATGGCCACGATCTGGCCGATCAGCGCCGCCAGTTCGCTCTCGTCGAAGTGCTTGGCTGCCCGCTCGTACACCTCGTCGGGCACGAACCCGTCCGTCAGCTCGGTGACGGCCTCGGTCAGCGCCAGCGCGGCCTGTTCCCGCTCGGTGAACAGGTCGCCGGCCTCCGCCCAGGCGGCGAGCAGGTCGAGCCGCAGCTGGGACTCGCCGTTCTTGCGGGCGTCGGCCAAGTGCATGTCCAGGCAGTAGGCGCAGCGGTTGACCTGGGAGGCCCGGATCTTGACCAGTTCACCGACGACCGGGTCGAGCCCCGCCGCCGAGGCGGCCTGCTGGAAGGCGAACATGCCCTTCATCATCTCGGGGGAGACCTGCCAGATGTTCATACGCGGTGTTGTCGTCATGGCCCCGAGCCTATTCCGGAGTGGCGCACGCGTATGGTCCACTTCCATGGCAGATTCATGGGCCAATTCCGAGCGGCGCGGGCAACGGCCCGACAGTGGCAGCGACCTCCACCTCGACCTGACGCCGTCCCCCGGACCCGGCGCGCCCCGCCCCCGCGCGGCCCTGCTCGCCGCCCTCCGCGACGCCGTCCGTACCGGCCGGCTGGCTCCCGGCACCCGGCTGCCCTCCTCCCGCACCCTCGCCGCCGACCTCGGCCTGGCCCGCAACACCGTGGCCGGCGCCTACGGCGAGCTCGTTGCGGAAGGCTGGCTGACCGCGCGGCAGGGCTCCGGCACCCGGGTGGCCGACCGGGCCGAGCCGGCGGCCCCGAGCCGCCCGGGCCCGCCCTCCCGCACCGAGCGTCCCTCCGGAACCGAGCATGCCTCCCGCACCGAGCGTCCCTCCGGAACCGAGCACGCCTCCCGCACCGAGCACCGCTCCCGCACCGGGCGGCCCGCCCGGCTGCCGTTCTCCCCCGACCAGCGCCGGCAGTACCGGCCCCCGCACGATCTGCGAACCGGTGCCCCGGACGTCTCGGCGTTCCCCCGCTCCGCCTGGCTGGCCTCGGCCCGCCGCGCGCTCACCGCCGCACCGGCCCGCGCCTTCTCGCACGGCGACCTGCGCGGCGCCGCCGAGCTGCGGCAGGCCCTGGCCGGCTATCTGGCCCGGGCCCGCGGCGTGCGAGCGGATCCCGAGCGCATCGTCGTCTGCGCCGGGTTCGCACAGGGCGTCGCGCTGCTGGCCCGGGTGGTGGCCGGGGAGATCGCCGTGGAGGAGCACGGTCTGCCCTTCCACCGCGAGCTGCTGGACACGCCACCGGCCCGCACCCGCCCGCTCCCCGTGGACGCACACGGCGCCCGCACGCAACTGCTGGACAGCGGACGGGACTTCGCCGACGTACGGGCCGTGCTGCTCACCCCCGCGCACCAGTACCCGCTGGGCGTACCACTGCACCCCGACCGCAGGGCGGCCGTCGTCGACTGGGCGGGGCGAAGAGGCGGGCTGGTCCTGGAAGACGACTACGACGGGGAGTTTCGCTACGACAGAAACCCCGTAGGCGCCCTGCAAGGGCTCGACCCCGAGCGCATCGTCTACCTCGGCACCGCCAGCAAGGCGCTGGCCCCCGCACTGCGCCTGGCGTGGATGGTGCTGCCCGACCATCTGGTCGAGCCGGTCCTGGCGGCCAAGACCCCCGCCGAGTGGACCACCGGCGCCCTCGACCAGCTCACTCTCGCCGACTTCCTGGAACGCGGCGCCTACGACCGCCACGTGCGGACCATGCGGCAGCGGTACCGGCGCCGCCGTGACCGGCTGGTCGAACAGCTGGCCGCCCACGTCCCCGAAGCGCACGCCACCGGCATCGCCGCCGGCCTCCACGCCGTCCTCCGCCTCCCGCCCGGCGTCACCGAAGCCGCCGCCCTGCGCGCCCTCGACCGCTCCGGCGTCGCCTCGGACTCCCTCTCCGGCTTCCACCACCCCACCGCCCCCCGCGACGCCCTCGCTCCACCGTCCTTGGTCGTCGGCTACGGCACCCCGCCCGAACACGCCTACACGGCGGCCTTGGACGCCCTGTGCGGGGCACTCGCGACCTGCCGCCCCGGCGGGTCTTGACGGCCCGGCCCACCGGCCCCGATCTTGAATCGGCGCGGGGACGAGGACCCCGCCGACGGAATCGGGGGTGCGGCATCATGCCGGCAGTCGAGGAGAACGGCCTCAACGTCATCGCGGAGGCCGAGCGCAAGGGCCGACCAGCGCAGCTGTTCTGGCCGTGGTTCGGGTCGAACGTCTCCGTACTCGGGCTCAGCTACGGCTCGTTCGCGCTGGGCTTCGGCCTGTCCTTCCGGCAGGCGCTGCTGGCAGGCGTGGTCGGCATCACCGTCTCCTTCCTGCTGTGCGGACTGATAGCGGTCGCCGGCAAGCGCGGCTCGGCGCCGACGATGGTGCTGAGCCGGGCCGCGTTCGGCGTACGCGGCAACCGGCTGCCGTCCGCCGTCTCCTGGGTGCTGACCGTCGGCTGGGAGACCGTCCTGGTGACCCTCGCGACCCTGGCCACCGCCACCGTCCTCGACCGGCTGGGCTGGGGTGGCGGTACGGGCACGAAAGTGGCGGCCCTGGTGGTGGTCTCCGCGCTGACGGTGGCCGCCGGGATCGCCGGCTTCGACCTCATCATGCGGCTCCAGACGGCCATCACCGTGGTGACCGCCGTACTGACCCTCGGCTACATGGCCCTGGTGGCCGACGAGATCCACTGGGCGCGGGTGACAGCCCAACCCGACGGCTCGGCACAGCAGATGCTCGGCGCCCTGGTGTTCGTGATGACCGGGTTCGGTCTGGGCTGGGTGAACGCCGCTGCCGACTACTCCCGCTATCTGCCCCGCCGCACGCGCGGCGCGAGCGTGGCCCTGTGGACCACGCTCGGCGGCTCCCTGGCGCCGCTGCTGCTGTTCGTCTTCGGCCTGCTGCTGGCCGGCTCCTCCCCGCGCCTGAACGAGGCGGTGGCCGCCGACCCCATCGGCGCGCTCACCACCCTTCTGCCGCTGTGGTTCCTCCTGCCGTTCACACTGGTCGCGGTGCTCGGACTGGTGGGCGGCGCGGTGCTCGACATCTACTCCTCGGGGCTGGCGCTGCTCGCCATGGGGGTGCGCGTGCCGCGCTACGCCGCCGCCGCGATCGACGGTGTCCTGATGGTGGCCGGCACCGTCTCCCTCGTCTTCTTCGCCGACGACTTCCTCGGCACCTTCATGGCCTTCCTGACGACACTGGGCGTGCCCATCGCCGCCTGGTGCGGCGTGATGCTGGCCGACACGGCGCTGCGCGCCCGCCCGTTCGACGACGCCGACCTCTTCCGTACCCGCGGCCGCTACGGCGACGTCCGCCCGCTCCCCGTCGCCCTCCTGGCGGGCGCCACCGCCCTCGGCTGGGGCCTGGTCACCAACAGCGGCGCGGCCTGGCTCGACTGGCAGGGCTATCTGCTGGGGCCCCTCGGCCTGGGCGGCCGGACCGGCACCTGGGCAGGCGCCAACCTGGGCCTCCTCGCGGCCCTCGCCCTCACCTTCGTCCTGACGCTGGCAACCCAGCGCCGCACCGTCCAGGCGCAGGAATCAGCCTCTCACCCACGCTAGAACCAACGCGTCGCTGATGACACCGGTTTGACGCCTTTGGGTGACCCCGCTCGGACGCCCTCGGTGTCGTCGCGCTGCGCCTCCTGTCCCGACGAGCATGGGTCGAGTGGTGGAACGGAGCACAGCATGACCCAGGATCACGAACCCCTCTTCGATGAAGACCTCCGGCTGCTGCCGTGGACGTCGGAGACCGGGAAGCCATGCCACCTGGCGCCCGGCGCGGAGGACGGGATGGTCTCCGCGTTGGCCGACGGGATCGAGAACCGGCATCTCGCCGAGGCGGCACGGGTGTTGCGGGAGTGCGAGGCGATTCCGGCCGACCCCGCCGCAGGCGCCGCCCCCCCTGCGAGGGAGGCGGCGCCTGGAGTGTGAGGGGTGGGCCGGGGTCGGGGGTCAGCCCGCCAGGGTGGTGCGGAGTTGGTCCAGGCCCCAGTCCAGGTCCTCCTTGGAGATGACCAGGGGTGGGGCGAGGCGGATGGTGGAGCCGTGGGTGTCCTTGACCAGGACGCCGCGGGACATGAGCTGTTCGGAGATCTGGCGGCCGGTGCCGTGGGAGGGGTCGATGTCGACGCCGGCCCACAGGCCCCGGCCGCGGACCTCGCGGACCGCGCCGGAGGGGAGCAGGTTCAGCTCCCGGTGCAGATGTTCGCCGAGCTCCTCGGCGCGCTTCTGGTATTCGCCGCTGCGCAGCATGTCGAGGACTTCGAGAGCGACCGCGCAGGCCAGTGGGTTGCCGCCGAAGGTGGAGCCGTGTTCGCCGGGGCGGTGGACGCCCAGCACCTCGCGGGAGGAGACGACGGCGGAGACGGGCACCACGCCGCCGCCCAGGGCCTTGCCGAGGACGTACATGTCGGGGGTGACGCCCTCCTGGTCGCAGGCGAAGGTGGCACCGGTGCGGCCGAGGCCCGACTGGATCTCGTCGGCGATGAAGAGCACCCCGCGCGAGCGGGTCAGCTCGCGGACGCCGGCCAGATAGCCGGGCGGGGGCACCAGGACGCCCGCCTCGCCCTGGACGGGTTCGAGGAGGACGGCGACGGTGTGCTCGTCGACGGCCGCCTCCAGCGCCGCGAGGTCGCCGTACGGGACGATCTCGAAGCCCGGCGTGTACGGACCGTGGTCGGCGCGTGCCTCCTCGTCGGTGGAGAAGCTGATGATCGTCGTCGTACGGCCGTGGAAGTTGTTGTCCGCGACGATGATCTTCGCCTGTCCGTCGGGCACGCCCTTGACGCGGTAGCCCCACTTGCGCGCCGTCTTGACGGCCGTCTCCACAGCCTCGGCGCCGGTGTTCATCGGCAGCACCATCTCCATGCCGCACAGCTCGGCGAGCTGTGCCGCGAAGTCCGCGAAGCGGTCGTGGTGGAAGGCGCGGGAGGTGAGGGTGACCCGGTCGAGCTGGGCCTTGGCGGCCTCGATGAGGCGCGGGTTGCGGTGGCCGAAGTTCAGGGCCGAGTAACCGGCCAGCATGTCGAGATAGCGGTGCCCCTCGACGTCGGTCACCCACGCGCCGTCCGCCGTGGCGATGACGACGGGGAGCGGGTGGTAGTTGTGCGCGCTGTGAGCTTCCGCTGTGGCGATGCTCCGGGCGCTCGGAGCGCCTGCGGCGCTGGAGGGGCTCGAGAGGGTGGACATCGTCGTCTCCGTTCCTCTGTACATACCGGCGTGCCTGCCCGGTGGGGCCGCACCTTTTCTATCTTCTGTCGGCGCTCGCGTCTCCCCTGCCCGGCGGGTGCGCAGGAGCCCGGCCGCCCCCCTGCGCCCCCTGCCCGTGCCGTGTGCTCCCATGGGCCGGGCCCCGTGCCCCAGCTCACCCGGAACTGGGGGGCAGGCCGGTCCGGACACCTGAGAGAATGGCCGCATGGTCAATGATCGTCCTCGTGTGCTGTCCGGGATCCAGCCCACCGCCGGGTCGTTCCACCTCGGTAATTACCTCGGTGCGGTGCGCCAGTGGGTAGCGCTCCAGGAGACCCACGACGCCTTCTACATGGTCGTCGACCTGCACGCCATGACGATCCCGAAGGACCCGGCCGAGCTGCGCAACAACTCGCGGATGGCAGCCGCCCAGCTGCTGGCCGCCGGTCTCGACCCGGAGCGCTGCACGCTCTTCCTGCAGAGCCATGTGCCCGAGCACACCCAGCTGAGCTGGATCGTGGAGTGCCTCACCGGGTTCGGTGAGGCGGCCCGGATGACGCAGTTCAAGGACAAGTCCGCCAAGCAGGGCACCGATCACACCAGTGTCGGGCTGTTCACCTACCCGGCGCTGATGGTCGCCGACATCCTGGTCTACCGGGCGCACCAGGTCCCGGTCGGTGAGGACCAGCGCCAGCACCTGGAGCTGACCCGCACCATCGCCGAGCGGTTCAACGGGCGGTACGGCGCCACGTTCCCCGTCCCGGACGCGTACATCCCCCAGGAGACGGCGAAGATCTACGACCTCCAGGACCCGGCGGTCAAGATGAGCAAGTCCGCCTCGGCGCCCAAGGGGATCATCGAGCTGCTGGACGAGCCGAAGACCACCGCGAAGAAGATCAAGAGCGCGGTCACCGACACCGACACCGTCATCCGGTTCGACCGGGACAAGAAGCCCGGCATCAGCAACCTGCTGACGATCTACTCGACACTCACCGGTGCCGGAATCCAGGAACTGGAAGATAAGTACGCGGGCAAGGGCTACGGTGCGCTGAAGACGGATCTCGCCGAGATCGTCACGGACTGGGTGACGCCCTACCGTGACCGGACGCGGGAGTTCATGGACGACCCGGCGGCGCTGGACAAGATCCTGTTCGACGGCGCCGAGAAGGCCAGGGCCGTGGCGAGCGAGACGCTGCGGACCGTGTACGACAAGGTGGGCCTTGTGCCCGGCAGGCGGTGAAGGGAGAACCTATGGGCGCGGGAGCGACCGTCACCCTCGGCGTATCGCTCGCCGTCCCGGAGCCGTACGGCACACTGCTCCAGGAGCGGCGGGCCTCCTTCGGCGACGCCGCCGCCCATGGCATCCCCACCCACATCACGCTGCTGCCGCCCACCGAGGTGCCTGTCGGGAATCGGCCGGCGATCGAGGCACATCTGGCGGGCGTGGCCCTGGCCGGGCGCGCCTTCCCGGTGCGGCTGTCGGGTACGGGCACTTTCCGGCCGCTGTCGCCGGTGGTGTTCGTCCAGGTGGTGGAGGGTGCCACGGCCTGCTCCCGGCTGCAGGAGCGGGTGCGCGCTCCGGAGGGCCCCCTCTCCCGTGAGCTTGCCTTCCCCTACCACCCGCATGTGACGGTCGCGCACGGCATCCCCGAGCCGGCCATGGACCGCGCCTACGAGGAGCTGTCCGATTTCGAGTGCGCCTGGACGGCCACCGGGTTCGCCCTCTACGAGCAGGGCGGTGACCAGGTGTGGCGGCTGAAGCGGGAGTTCCCCTTCGCCCAGAGCCCCAGCCCGGGTCCCGGTCCGGTCCCCGGCCCCGGGACGGGGGCCGGCGCCGGCCACCCGTCGGGTCCGGCCACCGCGCCGCCCTTCGAGGTCACCGTCCCGGCCGCCCCGTGCCGCCCGCAGCACCAGCGGCGCTCGGCGCTGCGCCCGCCCGCCACGCTCTGACCCGACGGCGGAACCGGTAGCGCCCCGCCGCGGGCGGTAACGTCCGGTGACGGCTGGAGATCGCTGCGCTGGGCAGGTGGCTGGTGTGGAAAGACTGAGGAAGCTGCCGCTCGTGGGTCCGCTGGTGGCACGGTCGCGCACCGTGCTCGCCCGGCTCCGCACCACGCGGATCTGGCGGATCTACGAGCATCTGGACGACCGCAAGTGGACGCGGCTGGCCGCGGCCATCACCTTCACCAGCTTCCTGGCGCTGTTCCCGATGTTGGCCGTGGGCGCCGCCGTCGCCGCCGCGCTGCTCTCCCACGACCAGATGGACCGGCTCCAGGACACCCTCACCGAGCAGGTGCCCGGCATCTCCGACCAGCTCGAACTCCAGTCGCTGGTGGACAACGCGGGCACGGTCGGCGGTATCGCGGGCGGGCTGCTGCTGCTCACCGGCGGACGCTGGGTCGGCACCCTGCGCGAGAGCCTGCGCGCCGTGTGGGACCTGGAGGAGGACCCCGGCAACCTCGTCGTCCGGCGCGCCGTCGACGTGGGCATCCTGCTGGGCCTCGGCGTCGTCGGGCTGATCTCCTTCGGCGGTTCGACCTTCGCCGTGACGGCCGTCACCTGGGTCGCCGAGCAGCTCGGATCGGCCGAGGGCGGTGTGGGCACGGTGCTGCTGCGCACCGCCGCCTACACCGCCGCCGTGGCCGCCGATTTCGTGCTGCTGTGGTACGTCCTCACCCTGCTGCCCCGGGTGCGGCCGCCGCGCCGCGCGACCCTGGCGGCAGCGCTCCAGGGGGCCGTCGGCTTCGAACTGCTGAAGCTGCTGCTCGGCGGCTACCTTCAGCAGGTCGCCGCCAAGAACGTCTACGGCGCCTTCGGTGTGCCCATCGCACTGCTGCTGTGGATCAGCTTCATGACCAAGCTGCTCCTCTACTGCGCCGCCTGGACGGCCACGGCCCCCGCGCCCGGCGAGGGCCCGGAAGCCCAGCAGCCCGTCCAGGACCTCGCCCTGGGCGGTGACGACAAGGAGTCGACCGGCGACGGCGCGGGCGTCACCGCCTCCGGCGACGGCGAGGACGTCACCGGCGACGGCGACGGGCCAGCTCCGGAAGAGGCCAGCGACGGTGCACCCCGTACGCCACCAGAGCCAGGGCGACCAGAACACCGGCCGTGATCCCCAGCGCCGTCCCCGCACCGCCCGAGGGCTTGCTGGTGTGCGCCGCCGCGTGGGTGCCCGAGCCGCCCGCCTCGCCGCCCTTGCCCGCGGGAGCGCCCCCACCGGCCGCGGCGTTGCCCGGTGCCGCCAGCTCACCGACCGGCTCCACCTTGCCGTCCGCGGCGAAGCCCCAGTCCAGCAGCTTGGCGGCCTCCTTGTAGACGCTGTGTGCCTCCTTGGCCCCCGGGTGCATGACCGTCACCAGCAGCACCCGGTCACCGCGCTGGGCGACGCCGGTGAAGGTGTTGCCCGCGTTGGTCGTGAAGCCGTTCTTGACGCCCGCGATGCCGGGGTACGGTTCGACGCCGCCGTCACCGGTCAGCAGCCGGTTGGTGTTCTGGATCTGGAAGCTCTCCCGTTTGGTCTTGCCGGTCTTCTTGTCCTTCTTCGTCTCGCCGGGGAACTTGGCGGTGGCGGTGGCCGCGTACTCGCGGAAGTCCTTGTTCTGCAGTCCTGACCGGGCGAACAGCGTCAGGTCGTACGCCGAGGAGACCTGGCCCTCGTGGTCGTAGCCGTCCGGGCTGACCACCTTGGTGTCGTTGGCGTGCAGGGTGCGGGCCCGCTCGTTCATCTCCCTGACCGTCTTTTCCTTGCCGCCGTTCATGGCCGCCAGGACGTGCACCGCGTCGTTGCCCGAGCGCAGGAAGACACCGAGCCACAGGTCGTGCACCGAGTACGTCTCGCCCTCCTTGACGCCGACGAGGCTGCTGCCCGAGCCCATCCCCTCCAGATCGGAGGGGACCACCTTGTGGGTGCGGTCCTTGGGCAGCTTGGGCAGCACCGTGTCGGCGAAGAGCATCTTCAGGGTGCTGGCCGGCGGCAGCCGCCAGTGCGCGTTGTGCGAGGCCAGCACCTTGCCCGACTCCGCGTCCGTGACGATCCATGAGCGCCCGGACAGCTTGGTGGGCAGCTCGGGGGCGCCCTTCTTCGGATTCACCTGGGTGCCGGGGCGGCCGAGCTGCTCGCCACCGATGGTGGACATCTGCGCGGGCGGCTTCGGCTCGGCCTGCTTGCCGCCCGGCTTGTTGTCGTCGGCGGTCGCGGGCTGGGCTCCCGTCGCGGTCAGCAGGGAGAGGACGAGCGCGGTGGAGGCGAGACCACCGAGCGTGGTCGCGCGGCGCTTGTGCGAGGCGCTGCGCGGGTACGCGCGCGCGACGTGGTCTGAATAATGCGAAGAAATGGGCACCCTGCGAACGTACAGGCCCTTCGGCTCGTTGGGGATGTCGAGCCCCTCCATGTGCGGATTCCCGTAGCCCAACTCGCCCAGTGCGATAGCCCGATGGGGGTGGCGGGGTGGCCGGCCCCCCGCCGGGTGCCGGCTTCGGGACCCGCCGGTCGGCGGGGCGGCCCACCGCCGTCGGGCCCCCTCCCGGCCGCGGCCCCCGGCGCGGCGGCCATACTGGACATCATGCGCGACACCTCCACCGCAACCCCCACCACCGAATCCGAGCCGGAGGCGGCAGCCCCGGCGGGGCGGCGGGCGGGGCTGGTGCTCTCCCGGCGTACCTCGTGGTTCCTGCTGGCCTTCGGGGTCTGGTCCTGGTTCGTGTGGATCACGTTCGTGAAGAACCTCTGGAAGGACAGCAGCGGGCTGGCTTTCGACGACGCCGGTGACCCGACGGGTTATTTTTGGGTCCACCTGCTGCTGGCGATCACCTCCTTCCTGCTGGGGACGGCGATCGGTCTGCTCGGTCTGCGCGGTCTGCGGGCTGCCCGGCGCACCTGAGACAGCGCGGGACGGTCCGGGAGCGGGGGAGAGCGAGGGGGAGGGACGGCCTTCATGGTCGCTGTATTCGTACTGATCGCACTCGTGGTGCTGAGCCTGCTGGTCGGCGTGCACTTCTATCTGTGGCGGCGCTTCGTGCGCGACGTGTCGGTGCCGGGAGGCTGGTGGCGCCGTGCGGGCACGGTGCTGGCGGTGCTGCTGCCCGTCACCATGTTCGGCGCGCTGCTGTCCGGACGTGCGGGCGCGCCCTTCGCGGTGGAGCGCGTGCTGGCCTGGCCGGGCTATCTGTGGCTGGCCTGCCTGCTCTATCTGACGCTGGCGCTGCTCGTCGGCGAGCTGCTGCGGTTCGTGCTGCGGCGCACGCCCTGGGGGAGCAGGCGGCAGGCCCGGTCCCTCGCGGCGGAACCGGGGGAGGAGGCCTCGCCGGCGGCGGAAGCGGCGGGAGCCGCGTCCGTGGCGGCGGAGCCGGAGCCTGCCGTGGCGGAGCCGGTGGGGGTGCCGGGCGGCCTCCCGGGAGGCGGCGCGGGCGGTGGTGCGGGGACGCCGACCGGGCAGCATCCGGACGCAGCCGCCGGGCAGCGGCCCGATGCGGCCGAGCAGCCCACCGGGTCGGCAGCGTCCACCGAGCCTTCCGTCCCCCTCTCCGCCGCCGTCCCCACCCGGCGGGTCTTCCTGGCCCGCACCCTCGCCGGTACCGCGGCGGCGGTCGGCCTGGGTACAACGGCGGCCGGGGCGTACAGCGTGCTGAACGGGCCGACGCTCAAGCACCTCACCGTCCCGCTGACCAAGCTGGACCGCCGTGCGCACGGCTACCGCATCGCCGTCGTCAGCGACATCCACCTGGGGCCGATCCTGGGGCGTGCCCACACCCAGCGGATCGTCGACACCATCAACGGGACGCAGCCGGATCTGGTGACGATAGTCGGCGACCTGGTCGACGGCAGCGTCGCCGATCTCGGTCCCGCTGCGGAGCCGCTGCGGGCGCTGCGCTCGCGGCACGGCTCGTTCTTCGTGACCGGTAACCACGAGTACTTCGGCGACGCCCGCGAGTGGATCGACCATCTGCGCGAGCTGAACGTCCATCCGATGGAGAACACCCGGCGGGAGCTGCCGGGCTTCGACCTCGCCGGGGTCAACGATCTCGCGGGCGAGGAGCAGGGCGAGGGGCCCGACTACGACAAGGCGCTGGGCGACCGGGACGCGTCACGCGCCTGCGTGCTGATGGCGCATCAGCCGGTGCAGATCCATGAGTCGGTGGACCACGATGTCGACCTCCAGCTCTCCGGTCACACCCACGGCGGCCAGCTGTGGCCCGGCAACTACCTCGCGGCCCTGGCCAACCCCACGGTCGCCGGGCTCGAACGCTATGGGGACACCCAGTTGTACGTCACCCGGGGCGCCGGCGCCTGGGGCCCGCCCGTCCGGGTGGGCGCGGAGTCGGACATCACCGTCGTGACCCTGGCCGCGAGGAAGGCGTAGCGGCCGTCAGTCCTCCAGCAGTCGCAGGACCTTCGGCCAGGAGTCGGCGCGGGCGGCCTGGTCGGCCTGCGAGGTGCTGGTCACGGTGCCGTCGCGGCCACCCTCCTGGCCGGGCTGGCCGAGCGGGAACCAGTTCACATGGTGCCCGGCGTCCGGGTACACCAGCGTCTTGGCGCCGTGCCGGGCCATGTCCTTGGCCGAGGCCGCCGAGCCCCACATCTTGTCGTTGCCGCCCGCGACGGCGAGCACCGTGCCGCGCACGTGGTTCAGCGGGATGGGGCCGGTGGGGACCGGCTCGCCGTGGTCGGTCCAGGCCGTCGTGCCGCTCAGATAGGGGCCGTTGACCTTCGAGGACGGCGCGTACGCGATGACGTCGCGGAAGACGGACGGGCGGCGCTGTCCGAGCAGCTGTGCGGCCTCGCTGCCGCGTGAGTTGCCCATGACGGCCAGCCGGTCGGGTTCGGCGCCCTCCTGTTCGCGGAGCAGCTTTCCGGCCAGGGTGAAGTAGTCCAGGTCGATGGAGTCGATCCCGTTCGGGCGCCCGGAGTCCTTGCCGCACCGGAAGTAGCACAAGGACAGGGCCGGGTGGCCGTGCGAGGCGAGCAGGGCCGCCGTGTACGTACCGGCGTTGCCGCCCTCCGAGCCGCCGAACACCAGTACGGGAGCCTTCTGGTCGCCGCCCTTCGGCGGCAGGTACAGATCGCCCGCCACCTTGTCCTTGGCGACGGTGAGCTCGCGGTGCGTCGCGCCGTCGACCAGCCACTGCCTGACCAGATCGCGGCGGGCGACCCGCTCGCCCTTGTCCTTGCCCGACAGCGCGGTGGCGCTGATCCGCAGTGTGTAGGACCGCTGCTGTCCGGGCGGGCCGGGGTGGTACGAGAACGCCTTGCCGCTGCCGATCAGCTTCTTCGCGCGCCCGCCGGTGGGCAGCATGCTTCCTAGCAGCCGGGTGCTGTCCTTGTCGCCGAGTTCGACCGTGCCCTTGGTGTCGGCCGTACGCGACACGTCGGCCGTCCAGCGCGCGCCGTGCCGGTCCTTGGCCTGCGCGGTGATCCGGACCTTTGCGCGGGGTGCGAGCCCCTTGAGCCGTACGCGCACCGGCGTGTCCGCCGAAGCGGTCGAGCGGCCGGTCTCGAAGTGCACCCCGTGCTGCCCGGAGGGCTCGGCGGGGCCGCCCGCGCCCGCGTCGTCGCCCGCGCAGCCCGCCGCGGCGAGTGTCAGGGCGAGGGTCGCCGTTGCCGTCCGTACGCTCCGCATCCGTCCCATCGGCCGCACGATACGCACCCGGCGCCGCGGCCCTCCACCAGGGGACCGGCCGGGGGTATCACCGGGCGTAGCATGTCAGGCCGCCTGACATAACGAGTGACATGACGAGTGGACCCGGAGCCAGCGTGACCATCGAATACGCCACCCGCCACCGGCGGGCCTCCCGCATCCCGGCCGACCCCGCGAAGCCCTACGTCATCGAGAAGGGCGAGGGCGACCGCGCCCACCTCTTCGGTGATCTGATCACCGTCTACGCGGGGGCCGAACAGACCGGGAACACCTTCAACTTCTTCACCGTCGAAGGCCCCAAGGGCGACATCATCCCCGCCCACCTCCACCCCGACACCCACGAGGTCTTCTACGTCACCCACGGCGCTGTCCGGCTGTTCGTCGAGGACACCGAGGGCGAGCAGCAGGAGAAGCTCCTCACCCCGGGAGACTTCGGCTTCGTCCCCAAGAACTGTCCGCACGCCTACCGCATGGAACGCCACCACAGCGTCGTCGTCGGTGTCGCCGGGGCCCGCGGCACCTTCGAGCGGTTCTTCGAAACCCTCGGCGAACCCACCGACCAGCACGGCCTGCCCACCCGGCCCGTCGTTCCCACCCCGCACAAGTTCGCCACCGTGCCCGACCAGTACGACGTACGCTTTCTGCCCGACCACCAGTGGAGGAAGCGGTGACCCTTCCGGACCCGGACCTGCTCAAGCAGCTCCCCGCACCGCACCCCGACCAGGCGCCGCTCCCGCCCGCGGCCGGGCCGGCGCCCGGCGTCCGGCTGCTGCGCGGCGTGCCCTACGCCGTCCCCGAGGGCAGCCGCCCCCTCGAACTCGACCTGTGGCTGCCCGAAGGACCGGCGCCCCTGGTGCTGTACATCCACGGCGGGGCCTGGCGCCGGGGCCGCCGCGACGACATGGGAATGCGCACCCGCGACTGGGACCCGGGCCCCTTCACCCGCCTCGCCGCCGCGGGCCTCGCGGTCGCCTGCGTCGACTACCGCCTCAGCGGCGAGGCCACCTTCCCCGCCCCGCTGGACGATCTGCGAGCCGCGCTGCGCTGGCTCGCGCTGCGCTCGGCGGAGCTCGGCATCGACACCCGCCGCACGGTGGCCTGGGGCGAGTCCGCGGGCGGACATCTGGCCGCCCTGCTGGCCCTGACGCACCCCGAGCCGCCGCTGGCGGGCGCCGTCAGCTGGTACGGCCCCAGCGATCTGACCACCCCACGGGGCGGCTTCCGGCCCGACGACGCCTCCACCCCCGAAGCGCTCCTGCTGGGTGCCGCCCCGTGGGGGGGTCAGATCG
>NZ_JAGPXJ010000221.1:0-486 GCF_018070605.1 Streptomyces sp. B15 | reverse complement strand
TACCAGCCTTCTTCATCCAGCGCACGGGCGGTTAATTCAGGTTCATCAAAATACCCCATAAACACATTGGGGCCACGCGAGGCTTCTTCACCTTCGCAACCTGGCGGTAAAGTCTTGCGTGCGTCATCGACCACTTTAATCTCTACACCTGCGGCAGCGTAACCGTCGGTGTGCATAAAGCGCGGCAAAGGATCGTCGAGATTCACCACCGCATGCGGCGAACTTTCTGTGGAACCATAAACACTTAATAATTTAATGCCGCGCTGCTGGCATTCTCGCGCCACTTTTTTGGGGATTGTGGTACCTCCGCAAAGAAAGAAGCGCAGCGCTGAAAGGTCTGCGGGTTGTTTCTCTAGTAAATTCAAAAGATCATAGACAAACGGCGTTGCGCCGAGCATACAGGTGCAACGCTGCTGCTCAAGCAGCGCGAGACACGCATCAGGAGTGAAAATATCTAACAACACGCTGCGAGCACCAATCAAAAAA
>NZ_JAGPXJ010000220.1:0-486 GCF_018070605.1 Streptomyces sp. B15 | reverse complement strand
ACGTTCCGTTTCGCGGCGGAGCGACGCGTTCTCGGCCATCAACCGCAGATTCTGCGCCTCGAGTTCGGCTCGGTCTGCGTCCACCTTGCCCTTCTGCTCGCGAACCGCTTCAGCCTGCTCCAGCCGGGTCAGGTTCACTTTCCGGTCTGCCGCGTCGGCCTCATCAAGGATGCGGGCGCACCGCGGGTTGGTCTGGAAGACCTTGCGGTCGAAGCCGCAGGCCTTGGCGATCGCGCTCCGATTGAGCTCGACGCCATAACGCGGGAGAGGTTGCCCGCGCCGGCCTTCCAGATATTCGATCAGGCCATCGACGTTCTCTTGGGCGAGCTCGATGCCACTTTTGCCGGTCCCCTTGGCCATCAGGGATGCTCCGAGAGCGGATGGCGCACGACTTTGGCCTGCGGGAGGGCACCCATGCCGTCCAAGGCATCGATGGCCGCCTGGTACTTGTCGAAGAACCGCTTCCAGGTGCCAAAACCGCCCATC
>NZ_JAGPXJ010000219.1:0-488 GCF_018070605.1 Streptomyces sp. B15 | reverse complement strand
AATGGGACGGAACAGGTTCAGCCCGGACTGGGTGAGCACCGCTGCGGCCACGAGGACCCACAGCCACGTGCTGGACCGGGGTGCGCGGATAATCTGGGCCATGCGCTCCAGAGTAGGCACTCCGGGCCCGGCAGGATCAGACGCCGGACAGCGGATGACGTTCCACGGTGGTGTGCAGCGCCCCTCCTGACCGCCCCTCCCCCAGTTCCGAGGCCACCAGACGGATCTCGTTCACGGTCCACTCCGGGCCCTCGTAGACGGACAGGGCGTGCACCACGTGGGCCAGTTCCGGGCCGCTGTGCGCGCGGACGCGGGAGCCGCGGCGTCGTTCTTTCGCCTGGCGTGCGCGCTCCGTGCGTGAGGTGCGGGCCACGGTGAGGTGCGCGCGCTGGCGGGCGCGCTCGTCGGGGTCCAGGGAGCACGCGTGCATCAGCTCCGTGAGCTCGGCGGTCTGTCCGGCCACGCCCACCCACAGAGTGGTCCCGGAG
>NZ_JAGPXJ010000218.1:0-488 GCF_018070605.1 Streptomyces sp. B15 | reverse complement strand
CACCACGCAGGTGACGACCTTGCGTGACGTGCTCGCCAACAAGCAGTCGCGCGGCGCCTTCGGCCAGGCGCGGATGGAGGCGATCGTCCAGGATGGTCTTCCAAAGGGCGCCTACGAATTCCAGTTCACGCTTTCGACGGGCAAGCGGCCCGATTGCGTGGTGTTCCTGCCCGACCAGCGCCCACTCTGCATCGACGCCAAATTCCCGCTGGAAGCGATGACCGCGCTGCACGACGCCCGCACCGACGAGGAGAAGCGCATCGCCACGCAGCGGCTGCGCGGCGACGTGATGAAGCATGTCAGCGACATCGCCGAAAAATATCTCGTCGCCGGCGAGACCCAGGAGATGGCGCTGATGTTCGTTCCGTCGGAATCGGTCTACGCCGAGATCCATGACGGCTTCGACGACATCATCCAGAAGGCCTACCGCGCCCGCGTCGTGCTGGTGTCGCCCTCGCTGCTGATGCTGGCGATCCAGGTGATGCAGC